>NZ_JBARCR010000386.1:0-2179 GCF_049794275.1 Trebonia sp. | reverse complement strand
CCGCCGGACAGCTCGGACGGCAGGTGCCTGGCCCGGTCGGTGAGCCCGACGCTGTCCAGCGCCGCGGCCACCTTCCGCCGCCGTGCGGCGATGCCGGCGCGCAGCGGGATCAGCGCCGCTTCCACGTTCTCCGCGGCGGATAGCGTAGGCACCAAGTTGAACGTCTGGAAGACGAAGCCGATTGCGGTGGCGCGCAGCCGGGTGAGCTCGGCGTCACGCATCCGGCCGAGGTCACGCCCGTCCAGCAGCAGCCGCCCGGAGGTCGGCCTGTCGAGGCCGCCGAGCAGGTTCAGCAGCGTTGACTTGCCGTGCCCTGTGCGGCCCCTGATCGCGAGCCATTCGCCGTCGCTGACGGTCAGGTTGACAGCGGAGACCGCCAGGACCTTCCGGTGGCCTGTGGTGTAGGCCTTGCCCACGCCGGTCAGCTCGTACATCGTCCTCACCCCACCTTCGTCAGTGCGTCCGCCGGGCGCAGCCGGCCGATCCGCCAGCTCCCGAACGTCCCGGCCAGCAGGCCGCCGGCCACGGCCAGCACCACGGCGGCGAGGATGGCCGCGCCGCTGACCGACGCGACCAGCGGCACCGAGACGGTGTGGTTGGACGTCGGGTTCAGCGCCCCGTTCGGCGTCATGATGTGCTCGCCGGTGGGCTGGGAGAGCGTCGCTGACAGGCTCGGCGCGATCGCGTTGATGATCGCCGCCCCGGCGAAGCCGAGGCCCACCCCGATCCCGGCGCCGAGCACGCCGAGGACGAATGACTCCCCCATCACCTGGGCGATGATCCGCCGGCCGCGCCAGCCGAGCGCCTTCAGCGTGCCGAACTCGCGCACCCGCCGGGACACGGCCAGCATCGTCAGCAGCACCGCGACGGCGAACGCCGCGATCAGCACGAGGACGGACAGCCATTTGCCGAGGTCGTTGGCGAGCTTCGCGGCGGACGACACCGAGCCGGTGACCTCGCTGGCGAGGCTGCTCGGCGTGGTGATCGTGGCGCCGGGCAGCACCTTGGCGATCTCGCTCTGCACGGCGGAGATGTCCGCCGCGCTGGCCGCGGTGACGTAGACCGTGTTCACGTCGTTCTTCAGGCTGCCGCCGGCCGGCCCCTGTTCGGCCAGCGACTGAGCCCGCGTGAGCGGGATGTACACGTTGGGCGGGTTGCTGCCCTCCGGCTGGGCGACGGTGCCGATGATCGTGAACTTCGTGCCGCCGATCGTGATCGTGCCGCCCGTCTTCAGGCCGTTCGAGGTCGCGTAGTTCGTGTCCACCACGGCCACGTTCTTGTCCGCGTCAGCTGGCTTGAACGTGCGGCCCGTCTTGGTCACGGCGTCACTCAGCGGGCCGAGCTTCTGCTGGCTGATGTCGGTGCCGTCCACAGAGAACGACGTGGGCGGCGACGGGTTCTGGGAGATCGTCGTCCTGTTGTCGGTGAGCAGGAGGCCGCCGGCGGCCGCGGCCACGCCGTGCAGGGCCGCGATCTCTGTGGCCGCTTTCTCGTTCATCGGCGCGTAAGACGAGCTGGCCAGGGTGTCGATGGTGTACCCGTCCTTGAGCGACCGGCACTTGCCGTTGACGCACATCTGGGCGCCGTTCGGCCCCATCGTGATGCTCACCCTGCTGCCGCTACCGCCGGTGCCCGGCTTGGCCTGGCTGGCGGACGGCGCCTGCCCGGTGACGGTGATGTCGGTCCCGACGCCGTACAGCCCCTTGAGGACGCCGGCCTGGGCGTTCTTCACGCCCGCCGAGGCGGCGGTGACGGTGATGACCAGGCCGACCCCGACGGCCAGCCCGAGCGCGATGAAGATCGCCTGCCTGAGCCGGCGGCGCAGTTCCCGTGCGAGATAGGTGAAGAAGAACATGCCGCCGTTGTACGGCCCGGCCGGTTGCACGGCGGTGACACCGCGTGCAACCGGCGTGCAACCGGCTGGACGGCAGGCTGGCTGACGGAAGGTCCATGGTCCGCCCTTGGAGGTACCGATGCCAGACGATTTCGATGCCAGCGACGACCACGGCGGGTGGGAAGACGAGGACATGCCTGACGGGGACTACCCGCAGCCTGAGCCGCCATGGCCGCCCGCCGGCCTGCTGCCTTACCGAGACGCTCCGCCGCGCCGCTGGCCGGCCCGGTACGGCGTCACGCTGGTCCTGACCGCCGTGATCGCGGCGGTCGCCGGGTTCCTTGC
>NZ_JBARCR010000385.1:0-2393 GCF_049794275.1 Trebonia sp. | reverse complement strand
GTATGAGCCGTTGCGCGAGGCTGTGTGGCCGGCGTCGTGGGCCGGATAGCCGACGTCAGGGACTATTGGCATCACCGGCGCCCCGTACTGGCCGGCCGGCGGCTGCCCTGCTAGCGGCGGCTGACCGGTTTCCGGCTGCGGCGCAGTGAACGGCCCGGGCGCCGGCTGCGCGATACCCGGCTGACCCTGCAGTGACTGACTCTGCGGCGGCTGCCCTTGCGGTGGCTGCCCAGGCATCGGCTGGCCGGCTGGTGGTGGCATCGCTGGCCCTGGCGCCCCGGGCACCCCAGACGCTCCTGATACCCCAAGCGGGGGCAGGGGCGGCGCGGCAGCGCCCTGGCCTGCTCCGCGAGCGGGCAGCCGGTGAACCTGGGCGGAAGCCGGCGCCGGCTGCCAGCCGTCACCGGGCTCGGCTGGCAGCGGCTCCCGGCTCACCGGATCGCGTGGCGGCTGCATGCGGATGGCACCGGGGCGGTACCCGGACAGATCGGTGGCGCGGTTCCGCGCCGCCGGAAGAGCGACCGGCTGCTCGGCGGGTGGCGCGGGAACGGCCACCGGGGCGCCGTACACCTCGGGCCGTGGCGTGAACTCGGGTCCCGCGGGCCAGTCGGGCCGCACGGCGTACTCCTGAGCTTCCGCAGGCGAAGACGGCGAAGGCTGGTCGTGACCCTGCTCCGGCTGGACCACAGCAAGACCGGGCGACGCGCCGAAGTAATCGGCGGCGGACGCCGCGGGGCGGTCCTCGGCGGGCGCGGCTGGCTGGTCCTGCTCGGCGGCCACCTCTTGCTGGGCAGGCTGCGGCTCGTGCTGACCAGGCTGCTGCTGAGCAAGCTGAGCGTCCTGCTGCTCCTGCTGGACGTCCTGCGCGACGGGCGCCAGGTCCAGGGGGGCGGCGGGCGGCTCAGGCGCGCCGGCGGGCGTTCCGGCCGACGCTGGGTAGCCAGAGGGCACTTGGTAGCCGTTGTCGGCTTCCTGCGGGGCTGGCGGGTACGGGGCGCTGCCCGCGGGCTGGCCGTGGCCGTTCGCCGCCGGGCGGAACACGATCAGTGAGCCCGCGTCCTGCTCGTCCGCGCGCGGCGGCTCGGCCCCGGAGATCAGCTCGACGTACGGGCGCAGGTGCGCGCTGTTGATCTCCGCGACGTCGTCGCACTCCTGCCGGAGCGCGCGGGGGACCGCCCCGTTGCCGTCGACCGCGATGTGCAGCAGGGTGACCCGCATGCCGAGGTCCTGAACGTCGGCGACGACCTGGGCGAGATCCTCCTCTGCGCTGACGACCATCGCGTCGGTCGCGGCCTTGTTCCGCGCCAGGGTCGTGAGGTCACGGTGGATCTCGCTCTCCACGCCTTCCCGGCGCCCGGGGCGCATCTTGGCGAGCCGGAGCTTAACCCCAGGCAGGTCGGCGAGCGTGTCGTGTTCCTCGGTCCGGCGGCCCTCGACGGTCGCCTCGTACCAGTAGCAGCGCAACAGCGGAAGCCCGGACTGTTCGCTGGCCAGTCCGGCGAGGAATTGCGTCAGTCCCGCATAGTCCCAGGACACCGACTCCCGGTGCCGCGTTCCGTGCACCGCCATGGCGCCGTCCGCTAGTACATAGCCCGCGTCCACGAACAGCGCACAGCGATCCACGCAGGTCACCGTCCTTCCGATTGTTTTCCGCCTCTTCTAGGGTAGTAAAGCTAGCCAGCCGCGTTGGGCTTTCCGTGCATTCCCAAACCAGAGAAGTGCCCAGCGTGCGACCCGTGCAATCCGCCGAGCACCCTGCCGCGGCAGGCTTTATATGCTCTGACGCGTGAGCGATCGCGACGAACTGCTGGCCGGGATCAAGGCCAGGGCAGTGATATACGGCGACTTCGTGCTGTCGTCCGGGCGGCACGCGAGCAGCTACGTGGACCTGCGGCGGGTGCTGCTCGACGGCCGGCTCGCCCCGCTGGCCGGACGGGTGCTGCTCAACGCCACGGCCGACCTGGCCTACGAGGCGGTCGGCGGGCTAACGCTCGGCGCCGACCCGGTGGCCTGCGCCATGATGCACGCCGCCGCCAGCCGGGGCACGCCGCTCGACGCGTTCGTGGTGCGGAAGGCGGAGAAGACGCACGGCACGCAGCGACGGATCGAAGGGCCTGACGTGGCCGGCCGGCGCGTGCTGGCCGTCGAGGACACCTCCACGACCGGTGCTTCCGTGCTCACCGCGGTGGACGCGCTGCAGGAAGCGGGCGCCGAGGTAGTCGGCGTCGCGGTCCTTGTCGAACGCGGCGCCCGGCCGCGCGTCCTGGACCGCGGCCTGCCCTACCGCGCTGTCTACGAGCTCGCCGAGCTCGGGCTGTAACCCAGGGCAGCGACCCTAGCGAGCGTGCCGCCCGGCCCGGCCAGCCTGCCCGGGCCGCGCCGCGTGGTCCGCC
>NZ_JBARCR010000384.1:0-3251 GCF_049794275.1 Trebonia sp. | reverse complement strand
ACGTCGCTGAGCTGCCGTGCCAGGGCCGACTTGCCCGCGCCGCCCCGGCCGAGGATGACCACTCGTCGCACGCCATCATGATGCCCGCCGCGCCGCAGCCGCCTGGCATGTCCGGTGAGACTGCCCTAGCCAACCCCCGAAGAAATCAACGTCATCCGCCTGGCCTGGGAAGACCTCGCGGCATAACCGCGAAAGTCGAGTTGATAGGTTCAAGGGCCAATCTGGAAACCAGGCAGAGGAAGAGCAGCAGGGCGGTCCCCAGGATTCCGGCATGGGCGGCTACCAGGACCCCAACCAGCCCGGCTACCAAGACCCCACGCAGGGCGGTTACCAGAACCAGAACCAGAACCAGGGCGACCAGAGCGGCTACGACCCCAACCAGGATCAGTACGGGGACCAGAACCAGGGCCAGTAAGCCAGCCAGTACCACGTGACGAGGCTGCCCGGCGGACGCCCGCCGGGCAGCCCCAACCGCGCTGCGTTGCTTTCGCCCCGCGCGCATGGGCATTAGAGTTCGGCCATGCCTGAGCCGTTGTCCACCATTGTCGAAGCGGGCTGGGCCGAGGCCCTTGAGCCAGTAGCGGACCAGATCGCGCGGATGGGCGATTTCCTGCGCGAGCAGGTCAAAAGCGGCAAAAAATACCTTCCCGCCGGCGACCTCGTGCTGAGGGCGTTCAAGCAGCCGTTCGCCGACGTCAAGGTGCTGATCGTCGGCCAGGATCCGTACCCGACGCCCGGACACCCAGTGGGCCTCAGCTTCTCAGTAGCGCCCAGCGTCAAGCGGCTGCCCGGCAGCCTGGTCAACATCTTCCGCGAGTACTCCGACGACCTCGGCTACCCGGCCCCCGCCACCGGCGACCTCACCCCCTGGGCCGAACGCGGCGTGCTCCTCCTGAACAGAGTCCTCACCGTCGAACCTGGCAAGCCAGGCTCGCACCGCGGCAAGGGCTGGGAAGAGGTCACCGAACAGGCGATCCGCGCGCTGGCGGCCAGGGACAAGCCGCTCGTCGCGATCCTGTGGGGCCGCGACGCCCGCAACACAGCCGCATTCCTCGGGCCGAAGGTCCCCCGCATCGAGTCGGCGCACCCGAGCCCCATGTCCGCTAACAGCGGATTTTTTGGCACGCACCCGTTCAGCCGGGCCAACCAGCTCCTGCAGCGGCAGAATGCCGAGCCCATCGACTGGAAGCTGCCCTAGCCAGGCCGCCGGAACTCCCCCGCGAGGAGTACGCACTACGGCCGATGCGCGGGGCTGGCGGTCACTTTACCGTTCTGGAGCATGGATACTGGATGGGTGGCAGGGGCAAGTGCCGCCCAGCCAACGGGGCTGGGATCCGAGCATGCGGTATGGCCAGGGCGCCGCGTGGTCGCGGCGTGCTTTGCCGCGTTTACTGTCTACGCCGCCGCGATGGTGTTCACCGGGCACGCTGACGGCACGTGGGCCGTCTGGGCCTTCGGCGGCTACGCGATCGCGACCATGCTGATGCTGGCCACCAGGAGCTGGGTGCTGCCGCTCGCCGTGGCGCTGGGCGGCGCGCTGGTGGCGCCGCTGGTGTGGCTGATGACCAGGACGGCGGCGACGGCGGAGGTGCTCGTCATCGGCCGCGCCGCCGATCATGTCCTGAAATACGGCACGCCCTACCTTCCGCCTGGCCAGCTCACCGGCTGGAAGGCGTACAACCCGTACCTGCCCCTGATGGACGTCTTCGGCCTGCCGCGCGCGGTCGGCATCCACGGGGTGCTCGGCGACACGCGGATCTGGGTCACGATCACCACGATTGTGCTGATCGCCGCCGCCTTCGTGGTCGCCTCGCCGCACCGGTTGCGTGACTGCCCGCACTGCCGCACTCGCATCGCGGGGGCGACCGCGCTCGCCGTCGCCTCCCCGGTGATCGCCTTCCCGCTGGCGCTTGGCGTCACCGACCCGCCGGTCATCGCGCTGACCTGCCTGGCGCTGGCCTGGGCGGACCGCGGCAAGGTGGTCAGGGCCGCCATTGTGCTCGCGGCCGCCTGCGCGATGAAGACCACGGCGTGGGCCGCGGTCCCGGTGCTCGCGATCATGGCGTGGGTCCAGTACGCTCCGCGCGCCGCGGCGAGGTTCAGCGCGACCGCGCTGGCCGCCACCGGTGTTCTGGTGCTGCTCGCGGCGCCGGAGGCGATGGCCACGTCGACCGACGTCAAGGCCGTCAAGGACAACCTGGTCGACTTCCCGCTCGGCCTCACCAAGCACAAGACCCCCGCGGCGAGTCCGCTGCCCGGCCACCTGATCGCCGGCCTGGGCACCGTCGGGCATGACACGGTGGTGGTGCTGATGGTGGCGGCCGCCGTGGCGTTCACGGCCTGGATCCTGCTCCGTCCCCCGCGCGACGCCCGTGCCGTCGCGTGGCGCCTCGCGGTCGGCTACGCGGTCATGTTCGTCCTGGACCCGTCGACGCGGTTCGGGTACTTCGCCTACCCGCTCGCGCTGCTCGGCTGGCTGGCGCTGACTAAGAACAGTTCTCCGGAACGTACGGTGCCTCCGCCACAGGGCCAGTTGCTCGTCTCCGAGGCAGCAACCTGACACTGTCGCTAATCCGCAACGCCATATTCCGGCAGGCGCGGTAGCGTCCCCTCCGGCCACTGCTTACTATCACGAGGCATGGTGCGTGCCGAGGAGCCGACCGCAGGCCCGCTGCTCGAGCGGGCGGCGGAAGCAGCCGCGATCGACGCCGCGATCGACGCGGCGGTCGCGGGCTCCGGCTCGGTGCTCCTCGTGGAAGGCGCCGCCGGGATCGGGAAGACGCGGCTGCTGGCGCACGCGTGCGACCGCGCGGCCGCCGCCGGGATGACGGTCTTGACCGCGCGGGCCGCCGAATACGAGGACGGCTACGCCTGGGGCGTCGTCACGCAGCTGTTCGATAGTGAGCTGCGCAGTTCTTCCGGCGGGACGCGGGAGGACGCGGCCACGCTGGCGGCCCGGGCGCTGATCCAGCCGGAGCGGCCGCGCGACGAGGACGCCTACGCGGTGCTGCACGGCCTGTACTGGCTGACCGCGGACATCGCGCAGCGGGCGCCGCTGCTGCTGGCCATCGACGACCTGCAGTGGGCCGACCCGCCGTCCCAGCGGTTCCTCGCCCACCTGGCGCGGCGGCTCGGTGACCTGCGCGTGCTGCTGGCCGTCACCGTGCGCGAGCCACGCTCTGCGACCGTCCAGGACAAGGCGCTGACCGCCGCCCTGGCCGCCGAGCCCGGTGTGCTGACGGTTCGTCCGG
>NZ_JBARCR010000383.1:0-8691 GCF_049794275.1 Trebonia sp. | reverse complement strand
GGCCGGGATCGTCGCGTGGTACCTGCCGCCGGCCAGCTCCCAGCCGAGCGACCGGTAGATCGGCATGGTCGCCGGGTACAGCGCCGCCAGCGGGTACCCGCGCGCCGCGATCGCGGCGAGCAGCCCGGTCATGAGGCGGCGGCCGGTGCCGTGGCCGCGGTACTCGGGAGCGACCTTGACGGAGGACACGCCCGCGCAGGGCACAGCGCGGCCGGCCCACCACTGGCGCAGGTCGTGGAAGAACGCCGCGCCGGCGGCCTGCTGGCCGGCGAACGCGCCGAGGAACATGCCCTGCCGCGCCCGGAGCCTGGCGGTGTAGAGCCAGCTCGCCTTCTGCGCCGGGGAGTAGATGCCGAACGCCCGCTGGCCCAGGTCGACCTGGGCGTCGAAGTCGTCTTCCGGCGTGACCGGCCGGATCACCACGTCAGGCACGGTCAGCTTTCGAGCTTCTCCATGACGTCGTCGGCGACGTTGTAATTGGCGTACACGTCCTGCACGTCGTCAGAGTCCTCGATCGCGTCGATCATCTTGAACACGCGCTTGGCCTGGTCCTCGTCGAGGTCGATCTCGACGCTGGGCAGGAACGCGGCGTCGGCCGACTCGTAGTCGATGCCGGCGTCCTGCAGGGCGGTGCGGACCGCCACCATGTCGGTCGGCTCGGAGATGATCTCGAAGGAGTCGCCGAGGTCGTTGACCTCTTCGGCGCCGGCGTCGAGGACCGCGGTGAGCACGTCGTCTTCTGCCAGGTCCCTGGTCTTGTTGACGATCACCACGCCCCTGCGGCTGAACAGGTACGACACCGAGCCCGGGTCAGCCATCGAGCCGCCGTTGCGAGTGAACGCGACGCGGACGTCGGAGGCGGCGCGGTTGCGGTTGTCGGTCAGGCACTGCACCAGGACGGCCACGCCGCCGGGGCCGTAGCCCTCGTAGGTGATCGTCTCGTACTGGGCGCCGCCCGCCTCCTGACCAGAGCCGCGGCGGACCGCGCGGTCGATGTTGTCGTTCGGCACCGAGCTCTTCTTCGCCTTCTGGATGGCGTCATAAAGCGTGGGGTTGCCGGCCGGGTCACCGCCGCCGGTACGCGCGGCCACCTCGACGTTCTTGATCAGCTTGGCGAACAGCTTGCCGCGCTTGGCGTCGACCACCGCCTTCTTGTGCTTGGTGGTGGCCCACTTGGAGTGGCCGCTCATGAACTTCCCTTCACGATCTGCGTAAAAAGCTTGTGAATGCGCCGGTCCTGGGTGAGTTCCGGATGGAACGCGGTGGCGAGTAGCGCACCGTGCCGGACGGCGATGATCCTACCGTTGTCCTCGGCGAGCACGTCGACGTCGGGCCCGGCCCGCTCGACCCACGGGGCGCGGATGAACACCGCGTGGAACGGCTCGCCGTACTCGTCGTCTCGCAGCGTGATGTCGCGCTCGAAGGAGTCGACCTGCCGCCCGAACGCGTTCCTCCGCACGGTCATGTCGATGCCGCCGAACGTCTGCTGGCCTTGCACGCCATCCTGGAGCCGGTCGGCAAGCATGATCATCCCGGCGCAGGACCCGAAAGCGGGCAGCCCGCCGGCGATGAGCTTGCTCAGCGGGTCCATCAGCTCGAACGCGGTGGCTAGCTTCCACAGCGTCGTCGACTCGCCGCCAGGAATCACCAGCCCGTCGACGGCCTCGATCTCGGCGAGGCGCCGCACGGGCTTAGCGTCCGCGCCGGCCTCTTCGAGCGCCAGGACATGCTCGCGAACGTCACCCTGCAGAGCGAGTACACCAATGACCGGCAAGCTGGATTCCCCCTTGGAGTTCACACTGCCCGGCGGCGGGGCATACGTCACCGCTACCGGCTTCAGAGGATCAATGAGTAGAACACGATAGCGGAGGCACTTCTTCCCCGAAGGGGGTCGATGGGCCACCGACCCCCAAAGAAGGTGGTCGATGGGCCATCGACCACCTTTAGCTGGAGCCTATGGGGCCTGCGGGTTACCAGCCGCGCGAGGCGTAGTGCTGGTCCGACGGGAGCGTGTCGATGTTGATGCCGACCATGGCCTCGCCGAGGCCGCGGGAGACCTTCGCGATCACGTCGGGGTCGTCGTAGAACGTGGTCGCCTTGACGATCGCGGCGGCGCGCCTGGCCGGGTCGCCGGACTTGAAGATGCCGGATCCGACGAACACACCCTCGGCGCCGAGCTGCATCATCATCGCGGCGTCGGCGGGCGTCGCGAGGCCGCCCGCGGTGAACAGCACGACGGGCAGCTTGCCCGCCTTCGCCACCTCGGCCACCAGCTCGTACGGCGCCTGGAGCTCCTTCGCGGCGGTGAACAGCTCGTCGGCGGGCAGGCCGGCGAGCCGCCTGAGCTCGTCGCGCATGCGGCGCATGTGCCTGGTGGCCTCCACCACGTTGCCCGTGCCCGCCTCGCCCTTGGACCTGATCATCGCCGCGCCCTCGGCGATCCGGCGCAGCGCCTCGCCCAGGTTCGTCGCGCCGCACACGAACGGCACGGTGAACTTCCACTTGTCCACGTGGTGCGCCTCGTCGGCCGGCGTCAGCACCTCGGACTCGTCGATGTAGTCGACGCCGATCGCCTGCAGCACCTGGGCCTCGGCGAAGTGCCCGATGCGGCACTTGGCCATCACCGGGATCGACACCGCGCTGATGATGCCGTCGATCATGTCCGGGTCGCTCATCCGGGCCACGCCGCCCTGCGCCCGGATGTCCGCGGGCACCCGCTCGAGCGCCATCACGGCGACCGCGCCCGCGTCCTCGGCGATCTTGGCCTGCTCGGCCGTCACCACGTCCATGATCACGCCGCCCTTGAGCATCTCCGCCATGCCGCGCTTCACGCGCGCGGTGCCGGTCTCTTTCTCCGCGGGAACGACGTTTTCGCTGGCCACTGTCAAAACCTCCTGGTAGGGCGTGCCTGGGTCCATCCTATGCGAGCCGCCAGGAGCCGGATCGGGCTCAGCCGGGGCCGTCGCCGTCGGGCAGCGCGTCGTCGATCTCGAAGAACTCGGGACGCGGGGCGCTGCCCGCCAGCCGGAAGACCCTGGCCAGCGGCCGCCGCCTGGCGTAGATCGTCCTGGCGGCCAGGTCGTTGTAGAACTTGCGGGCGATGAACACCTGCTGGGCGGCCGCCTCCACCTCGCTGATCAGCTCGGGGCCGCCGTCCATGTCCTCGAGCTCCTTGCGGAAGCCCGGCTGGCCGAAGACGGCGCGCAGGGCCTGCGTCAGGTCGCTTTCCGCGAGGTCGCGCTCGGCCTGGCCGACCTCCCTGGCGCGGCGCACCGCGTCGGCGAGCAGCAGGCTGGTCGCCGGGTCGAGCAGTCCAGAGGAGGCCAGCTCGTAGGCCGCGGAGCTGCGCCGCACCATCGCCAGGTCCAGCGCGGTGCGGGCCGCCTCCAGCCGGTTGTGCAGCCGGTCCAGCCTGCTGGCCCGCCACGAGATGTAGAAGCCCCACAGCACCATGGCGAGGACGACGAGGACGAGGTACGTCCACATCATTGGGCAACTCCCACCGTGGCGCGGCCGAGCACCACGGTCTCGTAGACGCTCAGCACCTCCCTGGCGACGACGTCCCAGTCGTACTCGGCGACCGCGGCGAGCGCGGCCACCGCGAGGTCGCCGCGCCGCGCCGGGTCGTCGAGCAGCCGCTCCGCCGCGCGCGCCAGGTCGGCGGGGTCGCCGTTGGCGAAGAGCTCGCCCGCCTTGCCGTTCCTCAGCACCTGGCGGAAGGCCTCGATATCGCTGGCGACGACCGGCACCCCGGCCGCCATCGCCTCCGCGGTAACGATGCCGAAGGACTCGCCGCCGGTGTTCGGCGAGCAGAACACGTCGACGGAGTGCAGCACCCGCACCTTCTCCTCCTCGTCGACCTCGCCGAGGAAGACGGCCCGCTCGCGCAGCGGCTCTGGCAGCTTGTGCAGCTGCGCGGCGGCGTCGCCTGGGCCGGCGACGAGCAGCCGCAGGCCGGGCCGCTCCGCCGCCAGGATCTCGAAGGCCTTCAGCAGCACGGCCAGCCCCTTGCGCGGCTCCTCCATCCGGCCGAGGAAGCCGATCGCGCCGCCGGGTCCCGGCCAGCCGTCCAGCGGGACCGCGTGCCGGTACCGCTTTGTCGCCACGCCGTTGGGGATGAGCACGGCGTCGCCGCCGAGATGCTCGACCAGCGTCGTGCGCGCCGCCTCGGAGACCGCGATCCGGCCGTCGATCTTCTCCAGCGCGCTGCGCATCACCGGCTGGGTCGCCAGCAGCACGCGCGAGCGCCGCATCGCGGTGTGCACGGTCGCCACGATCGGGCCCGCGGCCACCCAGCAGGCCAGCAGCGGCAGCGACGGCACGGTCGGCTCGTGCACGTGCAGCACGTCGAAGTCGCCCTCCTTGAGCCAGCGGCGGACCCGGCCCACGGACAGCGGCCCGAACGCCAGCCGGGCCACCGACCCGTTGTACGGCACCGGTACCGCCCGGCCCGCCGGGACGACGTAGTCCGGCAGCGGCTGGTCGTCGTCGGCCGGGGTGATCACCGACACCTCGTGGCCGAGCCCGATCAGCGTCTCGGCCAGGTCCCTGATGTGCTGCTGCACTCCCCCGGGCACGGCCCAGGAGTACGGGCAGGCGATCCCGATTCTCACGGGTCCACCAGTCTCTCGCCGTCACCGTCGCGGGTGTTGCCGTTGCCGTTGCGGGTGTTGCCGTTGCCGTTGCGGGCGCGGCTCTTGGCGAGGCGCTCGGGGTCGAGGTCGGCGACGAACAGCTTCTGCAGCATGTGCCAGTCTTCCAGGTGCTCCGTGATGCCGTGCTCGAAGGCCGTCGCCATCTGCTGGGTCATCACGGCGACCTTCTGCTTGCGGTCGCCGCCGGCCGGCACGGGGATCTCGTCGCCTATATGCGCGCCCCAGCCGGTGTCACCCTCGAACCAGCACGACACGGGCATCAGTGCCGCCCCGGTCTGCACGGCCAGCGCCGCCGGGCCGGCCGGCAGCAGTGCCTTCTCGCCGAAGAAGTCGACTTCCACGCCGGTGTCGGACAGGTCCCTGTCGGCCACGATGCACACCAGCTTGCCAGCGCGCAGCCGCTGCGCCATCACCCCGAACGGGTGCGGGCCGCCGGTCGTCGGCAGCACCTCCATGCCGAGGCCCTCACGGAACTTCAGCCAGCGCTCGAAGACCGAGTCGGGCTTGAGCCGTTCGGCCACGGTGGTGAACGAGCCGGCGCCGACCAGGATCACCCAGCGGCCCGCCTGCTCGAAGTCGCCCATGTGCGGCAGCGCGTAGATGACGCCGCGGCCGTTCTTGAGATGCTCCAGGGTCAGGTCGAGGTTCTGCTGGTTGACGTGCATCTCGTCCACGATCCGCTCGTCGGGTATCACCTGCAGGCGGAACGTCTCGAGGTAATAGCGCGCGTAGGAGCGGAGCACCGCGCGGGACAGGGTGCGCAACTCCTTGCCGTCGATATCGGCGGGACCAGAGGCGGCTGCTTCCGTTCTGAGGACCCTGACGAGGTTCCCCTCGAGAACCTGCACGCCGTGACCCTGCCTCCGCCAGGCGATGTCCGCCCCGAACCTGAACAGGGGGCGCACCCAGGGCTCGGGCAGCCGGCACACCAGCGTCCAGCCCGCGCCGAACCCGGCGCTGATCACCCGCTCCCGCAGCTTCACCCGCTCAGCCTTCTTTCTTGCTCGTCGCGTCCTTGCTCGTCGCGTCCTTGCTCTTCGCGTCCTGGCTCTTCGCGTCCTTGTGCACCGCGACCATCCGCTGCGTCAGCGTGATCGCGCTGCCCGCCGCGAGCGCCCACATCCCGATCGGCAGCACGTACGGCACGCCGAGCCCGGACAGGCCGATGCTCGTCAGGCTGATCAGGATCCGCTCCGGCCGCTCGATCAGGCCGACGTCGGCGTTCAGGCCCAGCGACTGGGCGCGGGCCTTGACGTACGAGATGCACATCCCGCAGGCCAGGCAGAACAGGCTTACCACGGCGAGCACGTGGTCGGCGGGATTGCGGATGAACCAGATCGTGATGCCGCCGAACACCGCCGCGTCGGCGAACCTGTCCATGGTCGAGTCGAGGAACGCGCCGTACGGGCCCGAGCTGCCCTTCATCCGCGCCAGCTGGCCGTCGAGCATGTCGAGGAAGACGAAGAACGTGGCGATCGCAGCGCCGGGGAACAGCCAGCCGATCGGGAACAGCGCGAGCGTGCTCGCGCACACGCCGACAGTGCCCGCGACAGTGATCATGTTCGGCGTGATCGGCGTGCGGGCCAGCGCCTGTCCTATCGGGTTGAACAGGCGGGCAAAGAAGGGGCGCAGAAAGTTCAGCATGACCGTGATGATCTTACTGGGAGTCCTACCGGGGGGAAGTGCGGCGGATCCCCCGGTCACCTGCTCGCTACCTGGCGGATTCTCGCCAGGGGTCTTGTGGTAACGCGGCCGTCGGGTTCACGCTGTGAGGACGGCAGCTCATCGAGCGCAAGGAGGCGACGGGAGTGACGGAGACAACGGGTGCAGCCGGCTCCGCCGGCGGCAGGGTACCGGCGGCCGGCCAGCCAGGAAGCATACGCAACGTCGTGCTGGTCGGCCACTCGGGAAGCGGGAAGACGACGCTGGTCGAGGCCCTGCTTTCGCACACGGGAACCATTCAGCGACCGGGCCGGATCGAGGACGGCGGCACGGTCAGTGACTTCGACGAGGTGGAGATCCGCCAGCAGCGGTCGGTGAACCTGACGCTGGCGCCGTTCACGTACGAGGGCGTCACGGTCAGCCTGCTCGACACCCCTGGCTACGCCGACTTCACCGGTGACCTGCGAGCGGGGCTGCGGGCCGCGGACTCCGCGCTGTTCGTCGTCGCGGCGACCGACGGCGTGGACGGGGTCACGCGGATGCTGTGGGAGGAGTGCGCCGCGGTCGGCATGCCGCGCGCGGTCGTCATCACCAAGATCGATCACCAGCGCGCGGACTACGCGGCGGCGCTCGAGGCGTGCCGCGCGGCGTTCGGCGAGGGTGTCGCGCCGCTGTACCTGCCGGTGGGCGGGGGCCCGTCCGGGGGCGGCGGGGTCACCGGGCTGATCGGGCTGCTGTCGGAGACGCTGTACGACTACTCGTCAGGGTCGCGGGCCACCGGGTCGCCTGAGGGCGAGGACGCGGACCGGATGGCGGCGGAGCGGGACTCACTGATCGAGGGCATCATCACCGAGAGCGAAGACGAGTCCCTGATGGACCGGTACCTCGGCGGCGAGACGATCGAGACGTCGGTGCTGATCCAGGACCTGGAGAAGGCGGTGTGCCAGGGCAGCTTCTACCCGGTGCTCGCCGTCGCCTCGCCGCTCGGTATCGGCATGGACGAACTGCTCGAGATCGTCACCCAGGCGTTCCCCTCTCCGCTGGAGCATCCGCTGCCCCCGGTGACGACGCCGGAGGGCAAGCCGGTCTCCGGGCTGTCCTGCGACCCCGAGGGGCCGCTGCTCGCCGAGGTCGTGAAGACGACGTCCGACCCCTACGTCGGCCGGATCTCGCTGGTGCGCGTGTTTTCCGGCACGCTGCGGCCGGACATGACCGTGCACGTCTCCGGGCACGGGCGCGCGGAGCGCGGGCACCCGGACCACGATGACGACGAGCGGATCGGCGCGCTGACCTCGCCGCTTGGCAAGCAGCAGCGGCCGCTGACGGCGTGCCCCGCGGGGAACATCTGCGCCGTCGCGAAGCTGGGCACCGCGGAGACCGGCGACACGCTGTCGTCGAAGGAACAGCCGCTGATCATGGAGCCGTGGTCGATGCCTGACCCGCTGCTGCCCGTCGCGATCGTCGCCAAGTCCAAGACCGACGACGACAAGCTGTCGGCCGCACTGTCCAGGCTCATCGCCGAGGACCCGACGATGCGGCTCGAGAACAACCCCGAGACCCACCAGCTCGTGCTGTGGTGCATGGGCGAGGCGCACGCCGACGTGCTGCTCGACCGGCTCTCGTCCCGGTACGGGGTCTCGGTCGACACCGTGTCGCTGCGGGTGCCGCTGCGCGAGACGGTCGCGACGTCGGCGCGCGGGCTCGGCCGGAACGTCAAGCAGACCGGCGGGCACGGCGAGTTCGGGATCTGCCAGATCGAGGTGGAGCCGCTGCCGAACGGCGCCGGCTTCGAGTTCGTCGACAAGGTAGTGGGCGGCGTCGTCCCACGGCAGTACATTCCCTCGGTGGAGAAGGGCGTCCGGGCGCAGCTCGAGCAGGGCGTGCTGGCCGGCTACCCGATGACCGGCGTCCGGGTGACGCTGTTCGACGGGAAGGCGCACTCGGTGGACTCCTCCGACATGGCGTTCCAGAAGGCCGGCCGGGCCGCCTTGCGGGACGCGGCGGAGAAGGCGACGCCGATGCTGCTCGAGCCGGTGGACGAGGTGTCCATCCTGGTACCCGACGACTACGTCGGGGCGGTCATGTCCGACCTGTCGGGCAGGCGCGGGCGGGTCATCGGCAGCGAGCCCGTGGGCGTGGGGCGGACGCTGATCCGCGCCGAGGTGCCTGAGCTGGAGATCACCCGGTACTCGATCGACCTGCGTTCGGTCTCGCACGGGACCGGGTCGTTCACCCGCGGCTACCTGCGCCACGAGCCGCTGCCCTCGCACCTGGCCGCAAAGGTCGCCGCCGACTCCCGCCCGGAGTAGGCGGCGGCCTCGGCGCGGCCGCATGACGGCTGCCGATTGCGCAGCCGGCACCGGTAGCACGGGCC
>NZ_JBARCR010000382.1:0-4576 GCF_049794275.1 Trebonia sp. | reverse complement strand
TTCATGCCTGGCAGCAACTGGCGCACCTGCGCGAGGTGGCTGGCGATGCTGTCCCTCTGCCTGGTGAGGTCGTCGACCTCGCGGTGGGTAGCAGCGCGGCGGCGTCCGGCATCGGCGTTGACCTCGGCGAGCAACTGCTCGGCCTGGGTCTTGGCCTGGCCGGCGATCTGGTCGGCATTCTTTTCTGCGTTGCCGACCAGCTGCCTGGCGTGCTGGTCGGCGTCCCGGCGAGCCTGGTCGGCCTGGGCGCTGGCCTTCGCTGCCCGCTGCTCCGCGGTTGAGGCGCGCTGCTCGGCTGTGAACACGAGTTCCTGCGTCGCAGACTGGGCGGCTGCGAGCCGTTCGGCCTCCCGGCGCTCGGCCTGTTCCCTGCGTGCCGCGAACCGGATCTCGAACTCGGCTTCCGCCTGGGCCCGCTGGGCCTCGCTCTCCTCCAGGATCCCCTGCGCATGGCTGCGCATCTCGTCAGCTTGGCGCTTGGAGGTGGTGAGGATCTCGTCCCGCTCGCGCTTGGCAGTCGCCTGCAGCTGGGCGGCATCGCGCTCGGCGCTTGTGCGCAGCTTGGCGATTTCACCCTCGGCCGTGGCCCGCTTCTCCGCGACCTCGTGGTCGGCCGCGGCACGGCGCTTGGCGGCCTCGCGCTCGGTCCCGGAGGTCAGCTCGCCGGCCTCGCGCCGGGCTGTAGTCCTGATCGAGTCGGCCTCGCGCTGGATGGCGGCCTGTTGCTCGTCGGTCTCGCGCTTGGCGTTCGCGCCCAGTTCGGCAGCATCGTTGTCAGCGCCGGCCCGCAGCTCTGCCGCATCGACCTTGGCCGTGGCCTTGATCTCGTTGGCTTCCGATCGAGCCGTCTGGACCACCTCGGTTGCCTGTTCCTCGGCAAGCCGCAGCAGCTGCTCGATCCTGGCACCGAGGCCGGCATAGGCAGGTCGTTCCCGCTCATGGAACTGGCGGTGGGCTTCGGCCAGCTCCCGCTGCATGGCCTGGACTTGCTCGCGGTGCTGCCGAACTTCGGCTTCGATCTGCCTGATGTGCTCGTCGACCTGGTGACGGTCATAGCCCCGCATCGACGTCACGAACTCACGCGGCGGAGCTTCTTCGAAGAGGCTGGTCAGCAGGGCGTCGGTGTCTGGTTGCATATCGCCTGATCCTCGCTAGACGTGACGAGGACGGGGTATTCACGGGTTTGCGGCAGGTGACCGGGCGTGTCATTCGCACCGCGGGCCTCAGGCTCCCGCCCAGTGACACGCACACTACTCTCATTCTGGGATGTCGGCGGGCCCTACATGCGGAGGTCGTCGGCGCCGCGCTCGGTGCGGGCCGGATTCCTGCCGGTCATCGGCTGTCCTCGGCGTGATGGGGCGGGGGGACGCCGGCCAGAAACTGCGTCCCGGCGGGCCTCTGCGGCCTATTGCGCCGTCGCTGGAACTGGTCGACGATCAGGGCGGTCACCAGGGCGCAGGACGTGCCGAGCAGGATCCCGGCGGTGGCGTCGGAGAGCCAGTGGGCCGCGAGGTAGGCGCGGGAGAGCCCCATCACGATCGAGAACGCCACCGCGGCCGCGCCCCACCAGGTGCGCCGCTTCCCCGCGGGGATCAGGGCGATGACCGCCGCGACGACGGTGACCGAGGCGGCGATGGCGTGTCCGGACGGGAACGACGCGCCGCTCGTGACGACCAGAGACCCGGGCGGCCTGGCCCGGTCGTAGATGCCTTTCAGCGAGCCGATCAGCACCTCCGACAGCACGATGGCGGCGGCGAAAGCGGCCAGGTGCCACCACTGGCGGCGCAGGGCCAGGAACCCGGCCAGGGCGATCCGCACCGGCAGCGTGACGTACACCAGCCCGAGGACGTTGAGGACCTTGGCGATCGCCGTCAGCGCGGGCGCCCGTCCGGAGATCATCAGCCGCAGCCACGCATCATCGAGCCGCTGGATACGGGCGAGCATGCCATGATCAGCGGCCAGGGCGAACACCACGGCCGTGACCGCCAGCACCCCGGCGGTGAGGAAGGCGGCCCGCCGGGGGTGGGCGAGAATCGCGTCCTCCTGCCGCCGGGCCGTGGCCGGACGGGTCATCCCGGGCATGCGGCACCTTGCCCGCACAGGGCCAGGCCCTCGGTGCGGCGGACATGGCTGACCAGTACCGACCGGGGCATGAACGCCACCGCGCCGTCGACAGCGGTAGTCACGGCCGGGGACGCGCCGGGCGCAAGGACGAACTGATAGGTCGCGCAGCCGCCGGGGA
Source organism: Trebonia sp. (assembly GCF_049794275.1). Classification (NCBI taxonomy): domain Bacteria; kingdom Bacillati; phylum Actinomycetota; class Actinomycetes; order Streptosporangiales; family Treboniaceae; genus Trebonia; species Trebonia sp. The sequence continues at coordinate 2,334 of NZ_JBARCR010000382.1, read as the reverse complement.
AGGTGTAGTAGCGAACATCGGAGGACCGCGGGACCACGCTCAGCGGCCGCTCGAACAGGCGCATGCCGGGCTGGTCCGAAGGGATCTGCCGGGCGCCGGCGATGTCGCAGGTCGCGGTCAGAGTGATCGTCACTGTCTGCGGCTGCTGCACCGGCTGGCCGAGCACGATTCGGATGCCGCCGCCCCCGGCCAGGGAGCCGGAGTCCAGCCCGAAGCGGGCCTGCCCGCTGGAGATCTCGGCGTTGACCGTGGTCCAGCCTGCCGGGAGCGCGGCGATGCAGGGCAGGAAGGCCGCCGAGGGAACCGCCTGGGCCGCCAAGATCATCGTATGGCCCGTGCCGCAACCGGGTGCGTGCCCGGTGAAGGCTCCGGACGGCAACAGCAAGCCGATGCCGAAAACGGTGGGCACAGCGAAGATGGCGAGCATGGCCGCGGCCAGGGTGACCCGCCGGACGCTCCAGCGCTGCAACACGATCGGCCGCCGCGACGGGGCGAGTGTGCGGAACTCGGCGAGCAGGTCCCGGGGATCGCGTTTCATGAAGGCGCGCAGCTGCGTCGGGCTGGCGACCCCGCGGGTGGCGGCGAAGGCCTCGGCGAGCTCGGCCTCGGTGAAATAGTTCAGCGCCTGCCGGTACACGCGCCCCGGGTCAGTGCGGACCGCCAGGACCAGCATCATGTTGCCCAGGTCGACCGCCTGCCGCCACGGCGAGGGGCGCACCTGGGCGAAGGCCACGTCGATCAGTAGCAGCTGCCCGGCGCGAACCATCAGGTTGCCCGGCTTGATGTCGCGGTGGGCGATTCCCGCGTCCCACAGCGCGCGGATCAGCAGCAGTCCCTGGTCGATCACCTGGTCGTCGATGTCGGCGTCGCCGATTTCCACCGCGCCGTCGAAGAACTCGGTGACCAGCAGGTACTCCCGCTCGGGGGTGATCTCCACGATGCCGTAGGGCCTGGCCACGCCGATCCCGGCGTCCTGCAGCAGGCGCAGGGCGTAGTCCTCGTACTCCGCTAGGCGCCGCACGGTCTGGAAGGGGTGCTCGTCCTCCAGGGAGCCGTACAAAATCGTCCGCCAGATCTTGTACCAGCGGTCGGCGCGGACGTGGCCCTTGGTGTAGAGCTTGCCGAACAGGTACTCATCCGGGCCGCCCTCGACCCGCAGCCGCAGCGGCGTGGAGCCGGCTGAGGACGCCAGCCCGACCGGCGTGATGCCGGTGACGGTGACCCCCAGCTGGTCGCGTACGCCCTGCCGGATCGCTTCGCCGCGCCGGCCGGTCACATCGACGTGCGCGGTGTTGCCGTTCCGGTAGGCGACCGGGAATACCTCGTTCGGGGTGAAGAAACGGAATGCGGTGACCGGGATCGCGACGGCGAGAGCCACACCTAGCAGCAGGTCATCTATGTGATCGACGGCCAGGTACAGGCGGGCCAGGCAGACCATGGCCACGATGACCGCGATGGCCGCCTTCGCGTATGAGCGAGGCCGTCCCGGCACGACCAGGCAGTAGGCGATGCTTATCAGCAAGAACGTGGGAACCGCCACCGTGACCGCCTGCGTGGAATACCCCGTCCAGTTACCGATGATCAGCACGCCATAAGGCCGCGGCCGGGTGGTCCCCGCGGTGATCAGCGTTATCGCGACCTCGAGGAGGAACAGGCTGCACAGGAATACCAGCAGGTGCCGCCAGCGCCGGAACGCGATTATCAGCACGACCGCCGACAGCCCGAGCACCGTGGCTCCCCAGCCGGAGCCGACGGCGGAGATCCCCCTGGCGACGTCGGTCAGCCACGGCGTCCGGGCCCGAGCGAAAAACCGGAGCACCGCCGTGTTGACCTGATCATCGAGCCGCAGCGATGGGGCCCGCACCGAGATCACGATCACGCCGGCCAGGGCGACAACCGCGAGGATCAGCCAGGCCCTGGTGGTGACCGAGACCGGGTGCGGCAGCGGCGGCGGCGCACCGGTCGGGCGTCGGTGGCGCGGCGTCCGCGCCACGGCGGGACCCGGGGGAAGGCTCGCCGTGCCAGCCGGTGTGGTTATCGTCTTCGTCTTTTCGCTCAATGCGACGCCTCCCTCATCGGGCCAGCCCCTGCGTCCGCAGTCGGGCGCTCACACATATCCCCGGTGCTGCAGGGACCGCCAGCACAGCCAGCCCGGCAGTACCGGCAGCCAGTAGGTCGCTAGCCGGTACAGCAGCACGGCCGAGACCGCGGGCCCGGCCTGCATGCCGGCGCCGCTTAACCCGGCGACCAACGCCGCCTCGATCCTCAAGTCACACCAGCTCCTCACCGCCCGGCTATGGCGAACGCTCGGCGATTATGCTCGTCGCGATCGCA
>NZ_JBARCR010000381.1:0-7872 GCF_049794275.1 Trebonia sp. | reverse complement strand
GCGAACCAGATCCACCAGTACCCGGACAGCAACGCGTGGGCGGCGAACGGGCCCGCAGTGAAGGGGGATGGGGCGCTGCTCGGCGGTGACCCGCACCTGCCGCAGACGGAACCGTCAGTGTGGTACGAGGTGGCCTTGTCCGCGCCGGGGTACCAGGTGTCCGGCGTCAGCGTGCCGGGCCTGCCGGGGATCCTGCTCGGGCACAACGCGAACATCGCGTGGTCGCTGACTGACACGCAGAACGCGGCCACCCGCTACTACGCCGAGCGCATCCGCGACGATTCTTACTACTGGCGCGGCGCGTGGCGGCCGATGACCGTGGTGCATTACACGATTCCGGTGCGCGGCGGGGCGACGGTGAACCTGGCCGTGGACATCACGGTGCACGGGCCGATCATGACGCAGGCCGGCCAGCGGATGGCCGTCGACTGGATGGGCAACGTGCCGTCGGACGACATCGCCGCGCTGTTCGGGATCAACGAGGCGACCGACTTCACGCAGTTCCGGGCCGCGCTGACCGGGTGGCGGGCGCCGACGCAGAACTTCGTCTACGCGGACAAGGCGGGCAACATCGGCGTGATCGCGCCCGGCTACTACCCGCAGGTCGCCGCCGGGTGCCGGCCGTGGCTGCCGATGCCGGGCACCGGCGCCTGCGACGTGACCGGGGTGATCCCGGTCCAGGCGGTGCCCCAGGTGTACGACCCGCCGTCGCACCTCATCGTGACCGCGAACCAGCGGCCGGTCACAGCGGCGTACCCGTATTACATCGGCACCAGCGCTGACTTCTATGACCCTGGGTACCGCGCCGCCTACGCCTACAAGTACCTGGCGTCGCACGAGCCGCTGTCGGTCGCGTCGGTCGCGGCGCTGCAGAACAATGTGACGGACTCGCTCGCGTCCCGGGTGCTGCCGTCGCTGCTGACCGCGCTGGGTGCCGCCTCGCTGTCTTCTTCGCAGCGTTCGGTGGTCTCCCTTCTTTCGTCCTGGAACTACGCCATGGACGCGGGGTCGGCCGCGGCGACCGTGTGGTGGACGTTCTGGAACGACTACCTGACCACGGTGTTCGAGCCCTGGTGGAAGGCGGGCAAGGTGCCCGTCGGCCGGGACGTCGACGGGCTGGCGGTGGGCCCTGGGCAGGCGCCGCTCAACGAGGACCTGGAGGCGTGGACGCTGAACGATGCGTCGAACGCGGCCTTCCGCGGGCCTTCGGGGCGCGGTCCCGGCAGCGCGCCGGCCGCGATGGTGGCGGCGTTCCGGCAGGCGGTAACGCACTTGTCCGCCAAGTTCGGCGGATCGCCGTCGACGTGGACGTGGGGCCGGGAGCACGCACGATCGTTCCCCTCGGTGGAGGACGCAGCGGGGCTCGGGTACGGGCCGCGCGCGGCCAGCGGCGACCCCTTCAGCGAGGACGCCGCCGACGGCGGCCTCACCGCGACGACAGGCCCGAGCTGGCGGATGATCGTGACGTTCGACGCCGGCGCCTTGTCCGCGGTCGGCGTCTATCCGGGCGGCCAGTCGGAGAACCCCGCGTCCCCGTGGTACACGAACCTCGTGCCGCTGTGGTGGGACGGGCAGTACCTGCCGCTGCCGGTGCCGGGCGCGCCGGCCGGCTCGATCGAGTGGAGCCTCAATGGCTGACCAGGGCGTCGTCAGCGCCGAGCCGCGCCCGGCCGCGCGCGGCGTGCCGGGGCCGCTTGGCTGGGCGGCGGCCTTCGTGGTGCTCACGGCCCTGGTCGCGGCGACGGCCGAAGCCGGTGCCTGGTTCGTGCCGTTTATCGTTGGCGTCGCCGCGGGCGTCGCGTCGCTGCGCTGGCGCCGGATGGTTGTGCTGGCGGTTTTTGCCGCGGTGGCGGGCTGGGCCATCCCGATGTGGCTGCTGGCGCTGCGCGACCTCCCGGCCGGTGCGACGGCCAGGGCCATCGCGAGCCTGGCCGGCCTCCCGCCGTACGCGGCAGTCACGATCGTGGCAACGCTGCTGCTCGCCGCGCTCCAGGCCCTAGCCGGCGCCTGGCTAACCCGCGCCCTCCTGCCCAGGCCCCGCCCATAAGCGGCTCTATGCGACTAGGCGGGCGAGCAGCGGACGGTCGTGGGCCGGGAGTTCACGCATGCCGTTTCTGACGGTGAGGGCTGCATTGACCAGAGCGCACGCATATGCAACCTGGGCGGCCTGGTAGTCGACTTCGCCGAGTTTCGCGGCGGCAAGCCACGTGGACACCTCTGCCCAGGAGTACAGGCTTGCGCGCTGTCGCCGCACCTTCGGGGCCGGGAACCCGCCAGGCCCGCGCGCTCCGCTGATCCAGTATCGGACCGCAGCGGGGGTGACCTTGGCGCGTTCGGCGATCTCGTCGGTGACGACCAGGTCTTCCGTGACACTCATGACGGTTATGCCTGCGGCAGTCACATCTTCGATCGCCGATATCACGGCCTGGATGGCGTCGTCGGCCTCGCGAACGAACATGACGACACCGCCCCGTTCATCGGCTTGGACGGTGGCGTCGATACCTCCCGCAGCCGTGAGGACATCGCCGAGCGCTTCGACGTGGTCGTCGGTCACGGGCCCGCTGACCTCGAGGTCAAACCAGTAGGTGTTCACGCTTCCCGTTCCTTCTCATGCGGGCATCTCCGCAGTGCCCTCCTGATCTTCGCCGCCTCATGCTCGGGCACCTTCGGCGTGCCGTAGACGGTCAGCGGCGGGCACCCTGTCTCCGCGCCCGGACAGTAGGCCCGTGCATAGGCGTGAGCCCGGCTGCCAGCGAGCTGGACCCGCCACCCGGCATGAGCAAGTTCCTGTAGGGCATCGAGGATCTCTTTCGCAGGCAAGTTTCCTCCAGTATAACACGTGTTGTGTTATAAACAACAGGTGCCTCGCGCTACTTCTACGCGCGTGGAGCGACCCTTGCCCGGTAGGACCCCAACTGCCGGGATGGCCTCACGCTACCTGCAAACGGCGACAAAGCATAACAAAGTGCAATGCGATGACAGCGGAACGTGTTTGCTGCTGACCCGCGACGAGCAGACGGTCAACCGGGCGGGGCCACTACACTACGCGCAGGACGAGAACTGGAGTGGAATCGTGCGCTGGTCAACCATGCACATCCCGACGCTGCGCGAGGACCCCGCGGAGGCGGGGGCGCCCAGCCACCGGCTGCTGCTGCGCGCCGGGTATATCCGCCAGCTGATGGCGGGGCACTACTCGCTGCTGCCGCTGGCGGTCCGGGTCCGGCTGAAGGTCATCGACATCATCCGCGACGAGATGAACCGCATCGGGGCGCAGGAGATCCTGATGCCGGTGATGCACCCGGCCGAGGTCTGGCAGCGCAGCGGCCGCTGGGAGCTGATGGGCGAGGCGATGTTCCGGCTCAAGGACCGGAGGGGCGCTGACCTCGCGCTCGGTATGACGCACGAGGAGATCGTGTCGACGCTGGCCACCGAGCTGAGCTCCTACCGGGAGCTGCCGCAGATGTGGTACCAGTTCCAGACCAAGCTGCGCGACGAGGCACGGCCCAAGGCCGGGCTGATGCGCACCCGCGAGTTCACCATGAAGGACTCCTACAGCTTCGACCTGGACGCCGCCGGGCTGGACAAGTCGTTCGACCTGCACCGCAAGGCCTACGCGCGCGCGTTCGAGCGGCTCGGCATTCCCGCGGTCCCGGCCGAGGCGTCGAACGGCACCATGGGCGGGTCGGACTCCATCGAGTTCGTCTGCCCGTCGGAGACCGGCGAGGACGACATCATCGTGTGCCCGACTGGCGACTACGCGGCGAACAGGGAAAAGGCGACGTCGGCGCTGCCCGCCGTGGACCCGGCGGTTGACGCCGTGGCGGCGCTGCCCGCTCCTGAGCGGTTCGGCACGCCAGGCGTGCGCACGATCGAGGATCTCGCGGCCGGCTACGACGCGCCCGCGGACCGGCAGATCAAGACCCTGGTGTACGTGCTCGACGGGAAGCTGACGCTGGTACTTGTGCGCGGCGACCACGCCCTGGAGGAGCAGAAGCTCGTCGACGCGACCGGCGCGGTCGCGATCCGCCCGGCGGCGGCCGACGAGATCTTCGAGGCGCTCGGCGCTCACCCAGGCTCGCTCGGCGCGGTCGGGGTCTCGGAATACCCGGTCATCGCCGACGTCGCGCTGCGGGGCCGCGCCGGCATGACCACCGGCGCCAACACCGACGACGTGCACCTGCGCGGCGTGGACGTGGCGCGGGACATCGCCGTCGGGCAGTGGGCCGACCTGCGCACCGCGCAGCCAGGGGAGGCGTGCATCCACGACGGTCAGCCGCTTGAGGTCATCAAGGCCATCGAGGTCGGGCACATCTTCAAGCTCGGCTACAAGTTCTCCAACGCGTTCGACCTGTCGGTGCTGGGGCCTGACGGCAAGCCGGTCAGGCCGATCATGGGCTCGTACGGCATCGGCGTGGAGCGCGCGATGGCCGCGATCGTCGAGGTGCACCACGACGCGAAGGGCATCGTCTGGCCCGCGGCGGTCGCGCCGTTCGAGGCCGTCGTGGTGGTCGCGCAGCAGGACGACCCCGCCGTCGCGGAGACAGGCGAGCAGGTCTACCGCTGGCTGCAGGACGCCGGCGTCGACGTGATCATCGACGACCGCCAGGTCCGGGCCGGCGTCAAGTTCAGCGACGCCGAGCTCGTCGGCATCCCGTTCCGGGTGACGATCGGCAAGCGCGGCCTGGCCGACAGCATCGCCGAGCTCACCGACCGCGCGACCGGCGAGACGGTCAGGGTCCCGCTCGACGAGATCGCCGAGCACGTCCGCAAGACGATCGCCCACGCGATCTCCGGCCGACCGTGATTTGTCCCTGTTTTCTGTCGTCAGGACGACAGAAAACAGGGACAAAGCCGAAAGCTACGCCTCCGCGCGGTCGCGGGCCTGGTTGCGGAGCGACCTGAGCACGTCGTCGCGGCCCTCGCCGAGCAGTCGGCGCAGCGCCGCCGGCGGCGAGCCGTCGGCCAGGTACGCGTCGGTGGCCGCGACCGTCTCGGTGTCCACGGCGCACACGTGGTAGCCGGTGATGACGAAGTCCTGCGCCATCGCCGAGCTCCACTCCCGCCACACGTCGCCGACGGCGGCGAAGTACGCGGGCCGGTATCGTCCGATCAAGGCCTCCTGGTCCGGCTGGACGAACCCGACCAGCGTGGCGCGGAACATCGCGATCGTCAGCTTCCCGCCGGTCAGCGTCTCCCACGTCTCCCGCTTCGCCTCGGCGGTCGGCACGGCCGCGCGGCAGGTGGCCGCGTGCCGCTCGCCGGCGTCGGTAGCGTCGGTGGACAGTTCCGCGTCGATCTCGGCCTCGCCGAGCACCCCGCGGCTGACCAGGCGGCGCAGCAGGGTCCAGCGCAGGTCGGTGTCCACGGCGAGGCCGTCAAGCACCACGGCGCCGGACAGCAGGCCGGACAGCAGCTCCAGGTCGGCAGCGGAGGTCGCCACCCCGGCGAACGAGCGGGCGTACGCGAGCTGGTGGTCCGAGCCCGGCGCCGCCGACAGCAGCAGCGTCCGCAGCGACGACGCCATCAGGGCGAGTCCGTCCGGGCGCCAGGCCTGGTCGGCGTACCGGCGGACCGCCAGCGCGGCCTGCCGCAGCAGCGTCTGCACCACGCTGATGTCCTGCACTGAGGCCGCGCCGCCGAGCACCAGCCGGACGTAGTCCCTGGTGGCCATCTCGCCGTCCCTGGTCATGTCCCAGGCCGCCGCCCAGCACAGCGCGGCGGGCAGCGAGGAGTCGAACTCGCCGATGGAGCTGACCAGCGTCTTCAGCGAGTGGTCGTCCAGCCGGATCTTCGCGTAGGTCAGGTCGTCGTCGTTGACGAGGACCAGGTCGGGCCGGTCCTGGCCGACCAGCTCGGGCACCGGCGTGCTGGGGCCGGAGATGTCGGTCTCGAAGTACGCCGTGCGGCGCAGCACACCGTCCGTCCGGGAGTAAAGGCCGATCCCGATGCGGTGCGAGCGCAGCACGGGATGGGTCTCGGCCGCCTCCTGGAGGACCGAGAACGACGTGAAACGCCCGGCCGCGTCGACGGTGTACGACGGCCGCAGCGTGTTGACGCCGGCCGTCTCCAGCCACTCGCGCGACCAGGCCGTCAGGTCGCGGCCTGAGACCGCCTCGAGCGCGGACAGCAGGTCGGCGAGCGTGGCGTTGCCCCACGAGTGGGCGGCGAAGTAGCGGCGCACGCCGGCCAGGAAGTTGTCCCGCCCGACGTACGCGACGAGCTGCTTCAGCACGGAGGCGCCCTTGGCGTAGGTGATCCCGTCGAAGTTGACCTCGACCGCGTGGATGTCCGGGATGTCGGCGGCGATCGGGTGCGTCGACGGCAGCTGGTCCTGCCGGTACGCCCACGCCTTGTACGCCGTGGCGAACGTGGTCCACGCGTGCCGCCACTTCGTGGCCTCCGCCTGCGCGGCGGTGCCCGCCCAGGTGGCGAACGACTCGTTCAGCCACAGGTCGTTCCACCACCGCATCGTCACCAGGTCGCCGAACCACATGTGGGCCATCTCGTGCAGGATCGTCTCGCCGCGCGACTCACGGGAGAAGTCGGTGACCCGCGACCTGAACACGTAGTCCTCGAGGAAGGTGACGGCGCCGGCGTTCTCCATCGCGCCTTCCTTGAACTCGGGCACGAAGAGCTGGTCGTACTTGCCGAACGGGTACTTGATGCCGAACGCGGCGTGGTAGAAGTCGAAGCCCTGCCTGGTGACCTCGAAGATCTCGTCAGGGTCCAGGTACCTGGCCAGCGACTGGCGGCAGAAGATGCCCAGCGGGACCCCGTCGTGCTCGTCGCGCACCACGTGCCAGGGGCCGGCCGACACGTGGGTGATGTACGTCGACATGACCGGCGTGGGCGGGAAGTGCCACAGCCGCGTGCCGCCGGTGGCCGGGCCGCCGCCCTCGCGGTCGGGTGCCATGTTGGACACCACCAGCCAGTCCTCGGGCGCGCGCACGGTGAGCTCGTACGCCGCCTTCATGTCGGGCTGGTCAAAGCACGCGTAGATGCGGTGCGCGTCGAACGTCTCCAGGTCGGAGTACATGTAGACGTTGCCGTCGGCCGGGTCGGCGAACCGGTGCAGCCCCTCGCCGCTGCGCGAGTAGGCGCACTCGGCGTCGACCACGAGCTCGTTGCCCGCCGCCAGCCCGGTGAGCGCGATCCGCTCGCCGTCGAACGCGTCGAGGCTCACCGGCGCGCCGTTCAGCGTGATCGCGTGGACTTTCGGTGCCACGAGGTTGATGAAGGTGCCGGCCCCCGGTCGCGCGCAGTCAAAAAGAACCTTCGATACAGAACGGAAGGTTGCTTCGCCCCCGGTCACGTCCAGCTCCACCTGGTAGGAGCCGACGCTGATCAGCTCAGAGCGCTGCCGTGCTTCGTCGCGCGTGAGGTTGTCTGCCACCAGGTGGTCCCTTCGTGATCGACTGGGTGATTATGAGATCTTCGCACGGCGTGCTGCAGATCCGCCCCTGGCCTCGCCTAGCGTGTTTCAGAGCATATTACACCGTGTGCCCATCCCGTCATCGGTTGTGACTGGACTTTACGGCGGCCCGCTCCCTGCGCCGCAGGGCTTCTGGCAGACTTCCGCTGTGCGGGTATATCTCGGATCTGACCACGCCGGCTTCGAGCTCAAGGAGCGCCTGATCGCCTGGCTGCGCGAGGCGGGGCATGAGCCTGTTGACTGCGGTCCCGAGACCTACGTGCCGGACGATGACTACCCCGTGTACGTGCTGCGCGCGGCGTACGCCGTCGCCGGCAACCCGGGCAGCCTGGGCATCGTCATCGGCGGATCTGGCAACGGCGAGCAGATCGCGTCGAACAAGATCCCCGGTATCCGGGCCGCGCTGGCCTGGACGACAGAGACCGCCCGGCTCGCCAGGC
>NZ_JBARCR010000380.1:0-6461 GCF_049794275.1 Trebonia sp. | reverse complement strand
CCTACGACAGGCTCGGCATCCCCGAGGCGGAGAAGCAGCGGCTCATCGCCGGCGTCGCGGCGCAGTACGAGTCCGAGGTCGTCTACCACAAGATCCGCGAGGACCTGGAGGAAAAGGGCGTCATCTTCCTGGACACCGATACCGCGCTGCGCGAGCACCCGGATCTGTTCGGTGAGTACTTCGCCACGGTGATCCCGCCGGGCGACAACAAGTTCGCCGCGCTGAACACCGCGGTCTGGTCCGGCGGCAGCTTCATCTACGTGCCCAAGGGCGTGCACGTGGACATCCCGCTGCAAGCCTACTTCCGGATTAACACCGAGAACATGGGCCAGTTCGAGCGGACGCTGATCATCGTCGACGAGGGCGCCAGCGTGCACTACGTCGAGGGCTGCACGGCGCCGATCTACTCCTCCGACTCGCTGCACTCGGCGGTCGTCGAGATCATCGTGAAGAAGAACGCGCACTGCCGCTACACCACCATCCAGAACTGGTCCAACAACGTCTACAACCTGGTGACCAAGCGCGCGGTCGCGCAGCAGGGCGCCACCATGGAGTGGATCGACGGGAACATCGGCTCCAAGGTGACGATGAAGTACCCGGCGGTCTACCTGATGGGCGAGCACGCCAAGGGCGAGACGCTCAGCGTGGCGTTCGCCGGCGAGGGCCAGCACCAGGACGCGGGCGCGAAGATGGTGCACTGCGCGCCGAACACCAGCTCCACGATCGTCTCCAAGTCCGTCGCCCGCGGCGGCGGCCGCACCAGCTACCGCGGCCTGATCAACGTGCAGGAAGGCGCCGCGCACTCCAAGTCCACGGTGAAGTGCGACGCGCTGCTTGTGGACACGATCAGCCGGTCCGACACCTACCCGTACAACGACGTCCGCGAGGATGACGTCGAGATGGGTCACGAGGCCACCGTCTCGAAGATCTCGGAAGACCAGCTCTTCTACCTCAGGAGCCGGGGCATGACCGAGGACGAGGCGATGGCGATGATCGTGCGCGGCTTCGTCGAGCCGATCGCCCGCGAGCTGCCGATGGAGTACGCGCTCGAGCTCAACCGGCTGATCGAGCTGCAGATGGAAGGAGCGGTCGGCTAATGTCAGCGCTCGGCGGGGCGGTCGAGACCGCCCCGGTCTCCAGCCTGCACGCGTTCGGGTCGGTCAATCCCGACGACTTCCCGGTGCCGACGGGCCGCGAGGAGGAGTGGCGGTTCACCCCGCTGCGCCGCCTGCGCGGCCTGCACAAGGACGCGGTCCTCGGTTCCGAGGGTGTGACGGTGGCCGTCGACGCCGCTCCCGAGATCGAGTTGTCAGAACGTCCGCGGCCGTCTGCGGACTCCTCGTTCCTCCCGGCGGACCGGATCAGCGCCCGCGCCTTCGCCGCCGCCGCCACGGCGACCGTCATCACGGTCCCGAAGGAAGCGGTGGCGTCACGGCCCACGTACGTGACCGTCACCGGGACCGACGCCAGCGTCGCGACCGCAGGCCACCTGGTCATCGACGTGCAGCCGTACGGGCGGGCTACCGTGGTCATCGACCAGCGGGGCAGCGCCGTCTACGCGGACAACGTGGAGATCAACGTCGCCGACGGCGGCGACCTCACCGTCGTGTCCCTCGCCGACTGGGACGACGACGCGGTCCAGGTCGCGCATCATGTAGCCACGCTCGGCCGCGACGCGCACCTGGCGCACTTCGCGGTCACGCTCGGCGGCTCGCTGGTCCGGCTGTCGCCGACGGTCCGCTACGCGGGCCCCGGTGGCGACGCCGAGCTGTACGGCATCACTTTCGCCGACGCAGGCCAGCACCTGGAGCACCGGCTGTTCGTCGACCACGACACCCCGAACTGCCGCAGCCGCGTCCGGTACAAGGGCGCGCTGCGCGGCGACGGCGCGCACACGGTCTGGATCGGCGACGTGCTGATCAGGCCGGAGGCCACCGGCACGGACACCTACGAGTACAACAGGAACCTGGTGCTCACCGACGGGGCGCGCGCCGATTCGGTGCCGAACCTGGAGATCCTCACTGGCGAGGTGGTCGGCGCCGGGCACGCCAGCGCCAGCGGGCGGCTCGAGGACGAGCACCTGTTCTACCTCCAGGCGCGCGGCATCCCGTTCGAGGAGGCGCGCCGCCTGGTGATCCGCGGGTTCTTCGCCGAGCTGATCGCCAGGATCGGCCTGCCGGAGCTGGAAGACCGCATCATGCAAGCCATCGAAGGAGAGCTGTCGTGAGCGGGCCGGAGTCAGCCGCGTACGTTCGGGCATGCGCTCTTTCTGAGCTTGCTGACGGCGAGCCTCTTGCTGTCGAGCTGAAGGACGAGCCGGTCGCGATCGTCCGCACCGAGGGCCAGGTGTTCGCGATCCGCGACGTGTGCTCGCACGCCGAGGTCCCGCTGTCGGAGGGCGAGGTCGACGGCTGCACGATCGAGTGCTGGCTGCACGGGTCGCGCTTCGACCTGCGCACCGGCAAGCCGACCGGCATGCCCGCGACCGAGCCGGTGCCCGTCTACCCCGTGAAGATCGAGGACGACGACGTCCTCGTCGCTATAGAGGAGTCATAGTGTCCACCCTGGAGATCCGCGACCTGCACGTGTCCGTCGCCGAGGCTCAGTCCTCAAGCACGGGCGGGACGCTGCGGGAGATCCTGCGCGGCGTCAACCTCACCGTCAGGGACGGCGAGACGCACGCCATCATGGGACCGAACGGCTCCGGCAAGTCCACCCTCGCCTACGCGATCGCCGGCCACCCGAAGTACCACGTCACCGCTGGCTCCGTCACCCTTGACGGCGAGGACGTGCTGGCGATGAGCGTGGACGCGCGGGCCCGGGCCGGGCTGTTCCTCGCCATGCAGTACCCGGTCGAGGTGCCGGGCGTGTCGGTGTCGAACTTCCTGCGCACCGCGGTGACCGCGACCCGCGGCGAGGCGCCGAAGCTGCGCGAGTTCATGAAGGAGATGCGCGGCGCGATGAGCGACCTCGCCATCGACCCCAAGTTCGCCGAGCGCTCGCTGAACGAGGGCTTCTCCGGCGGCGAGAAGAAGCGCCACGAGATCCTCCAGATGGAGCTGCTCGACCCGAAGATCGCCGTGCTGGACGAGACCGACTCCGGCCTCGACGTCGACGCGCTGAAGATCGTGGCCGAGGGCATCAACAGGTTCCGCGCCCAGCCTGACCACGGCGTGCTGCTGATCACCCACTACACGCGGATCCTGCGGTACGTGCAGCCGGACTTCGTGCACGTCTTCGTCGGCGGCCGGATCGTCGAAGAGGGCGGCCCCGAGCTGGCCCAGGTGCTGGAGGACGACGGCTACGAGCGGTTCACCGCGGCGGCGCCCGTAGTTGGGGGCACAGCGGTTGGGGGCACAGTGGCTGGGGGCACAGCATGAGCACCCCGCTGGACGTGGAGGCGATCCGCAAGGACTTCCCTGCGCTGAGCCGGCTGGTCCGCAACGACCGGCCGCTCATCTACCTGGACTCGGGCGCGACCTCGCAGAAGCCCGTGCAGGTCCTCGACGCCGAGCGCGAGTTCTACGAGCTGCACAACGGCGCCGCGCACCGCGGCGCGCATCTGCTCAGTGAGGAAGGCACCGAGATCTACGAGGGCGCGCGGGGTAAGCTCGCCGCCTTCATCGGCGCGGACGACCGCGAGGTCGTGTTCACCAAGAGCGCGACCGAGTCGATCAACCTGGTCGCCTACTCGCTCACCGGCTCGATCATGCCCGGTGACGAGATCCTCATCACCGAGTCGGAGCACCACGCCAACCTCGTCCCGTGGCAGCAGCTCGCCGGGCGGACCGGCGCGACGCTGCGCTGGTTCACGGTGCTGCCCGACGGCAGGCTCGACGTGGACCCGGCGCTGATCACCGACCGGACCAAGATCGTGGCGCTGACCGGCCAGTCGAACGTCACCGGCGTGAACCCCCCGGTCGCCGACATCACGAGGCTGGCGCACGAGGCGGGCGCGCTGGTGCTCTGCGACGGCGCGCAGCTGGTGCCGCACCACCCGGTGGACGTCAGGGCGCTGGACGTGGACTTCCTGGTGTTCTCCGGGCACAAGATGCTCGGGCCGCTGGGGCTGGGTGTCCTGTACGGCAAGTACGCCCAGCTCGAAGCGCTGCCGCCGTTCCTGTCCGGCGGGGACATGATCGAGGTGGTCCGGATGGAAGGCTCCACCTTCCAGCCGCCGCCCGCCAGGTTCGAGACCGGCGTCCCGCCGGCCCCGTTGGCCGCTGGCCTCGCCGCCGCCGTGGACTACCTGACCCGGCTCGGCATGGACAACGTCGCCGCGCACGAGGAGTCGCTGACCGCGCACGCGATCGACGCGCTGCTGGACATCCCGGGGGTGCGCATCCTCGGGCCGACCACCACGAAGGACCGCGGCGGCGCCGTGGCGTTCGAGGTGGACGGAGTGCACCCGCACGACGTCGGCCAGGTCCTCGACGACCAGGGCATCGCGGTGCGCACCGGTCACCACTGCGCGTGGCCGCTGCACCGGGCGCTCGGCGTCCAGTCGTCCGCCAGGGCCACTTTCTACGTGTACAACACGCACGAGGAAGTGGACGCGCTGGCCGAGGGTGTACGGTACGCGAAGCGGTTCTTCGGGGTCTGACCGCAGTGGAACATCGGGTCGCGACGGGGCGTTTTAGAGGACACTATGCAGCTTGAGTCGATGTACCAGGAAATCATCCTGGACCATTACCGGCACCCGCACCACAAGGGCCTGCGGGAGCCGCACGATGCCGAGGTCTATCACGTCAACCCGACCTGCGGCGACGAGGTGACGATGCGCGTCGCGCTGAAGGACGTGGGCGGCGAGCAGGTGGTCGAGGACGTCTCCTACGACGCGCTCGGCTGCTCGATCAGCCAGGCAAGCGCCTCGGTGATGTCCGACCTCGTGATCGGCAAGCCGGTCGCTGAGGCGATGCGGATCGGCGACGCCTTCCTCGAGCTGATGCAGTCCAAGGGGCAGGGCGAGCCGGACGAGGACCTGCTCGAGGACGCCGTGGCGTTCGCCGGCGTGTCGAAGTACCCGGCCCGCATCAAGTGCGCGCTGCTTCCCTGGATGGCGTGGAAGGACGCGACCGCGAGGGCACTGGAGGAACACGATGGCTGAGGAAACGACTGCTCAGGAAACGACTGCCGTGGAAACGACTGCCGAGGAAACGACTGCTAAGGAAACCGTGTCCCAGGAGGTCGAGGACGTCATCGAGGCGCTGCGCGACGTGGTCGACCCCGAGCTCGGCATCAACGTCGTCGACCTGGGGCTCGTCTACGGCGTCGACGTGGACGCAGAGAAGATAGCCACTGTCGACATGACGCTGACCAGCGCCGCGTGCCCGCTCACCGACGTGATCGAGGAGCAGGCACGAGAGGCCCTGGACGGCCTGGTGACCGACTTCAGGATCAACTGGGTCTGGATGCCCCCGTGGGGCCCGGAGCACATCACCGAAGACGGCCGCGAGCAGCTCCGCGCGCTGGGCTTCAACATCTAGCCTCACACCAGCCCCATCCACCCGAGGCCCGTGACCTTCGGCACTCAGCTAGTTGGCCGTCTTTGCGCACTCCCGGGCACCTTATGCATGAAATCACCACTTGTGACCGGTCACTTGATCTAGAAATGGTCATTTCATGCATAAGGCAAACTGATGTGGCCACTGTGGCGTGGCGGGGCGTCCCCGAGGAACCGACTTTGCATCCTTCCCGTCACTTTGCAGCCCAGGTGACCACTTATAAGTCCCACAGGCCTCACATGTCACGAAAAATGGTCACGGCGGCTGCAAAGTCAACGGGCGTGACCAGTGTGACGAGAGCGATATCGCGAACAGCTACCTTTGTTGACTTCGCGCCGCTTTGTAGACGCCCTGACCAGAATGAGGGGTCTAAAGGGTGCCCAAAGTGGTCACCACGCCAACAAAGCCAGCGGGAATGGCTGATGTGCCTGGTGTTAATCGGGGAGGCAGTGCGTAGTGAAGAGCAGTACGTAGTGAAGAACAGCGCGAGCGGCGGTACCAAGTGGGTGGACGTTGCCCCGGAGCGGTTCCCCGGGTGGGTCGCCTCGTTCGCCCGCAGGCACGGGACAGGCGGCGAGGACCAGTCCCTCACGGTGGCGATGACCGGCGAGACTGTGATCTTCACCGCACCGGACGGCGCGGTCGCCGAGTGCCACCCGCCCTTCCCGCCTCTCGCTGATAACAGCAAGAAGCGGGCCGCGGCAGAGCCGGGGGCCGCGGCAGAGCCGGGGGAGGCGGGCGACGCGGACAGCGCGGAGCAAGCGGGCGCAGACAGTGCGGAGCAGGCGAGCGGCGCCGACGACGCCGATGAGGCGCGTCTCGCAGCCGAGGTGGTTGCCGCGCACGCGCGGCGACCACGCACCGTTGGCGTGCTCCTCGTCCGGCTCGGCGGCTACGCCGCCGGCGTGTTCACCGGCTATCCGCCGGCCCTGGCCGATGCCAAGACCGGGTCCCGCC
>NZ_JBARCR010000379.1:0-3395 GCF_049794275.1 Trebonia sp. | reverse complement strand
GCATGCACCCGCCGGCCCCGGCGGCCGTCTTGCTGGCCGGGCTGTTGACCCGCCGGAACGGGTAGAGCTGCGCGAAGAAGTAGACGAACGCGGGGACGATCACCCGTTCCCACGCCGTTTCCGCGCGGAGCAGCGCCATCTGCGAGACCACCGCCCGGTCGTCGCCGGTGGCCGCCGCGACGATGGCGCGCAGCGCGCCAGGCGCCCACGCGATGTCCGCGTCCGTGAACAGCAGGTACTCGGGCGCTTCGGCCGCGGCGGCCGCGGCGCCCTGCGCCATGGCCCACACCTTCCCTGCCCAGCCGTCCGGCCGGGGCTGCCCGGCGAGCACGGTGAGCGGCGCGCCGCCATCGCCTGCGGACCTGGCGGCGAGTCCGGCCGCGATCCCGGCGGTCCCGTCGTCGCTCCTGTCGTCTACCAGGACGACGCGGAACTCTCCCGGGTAGTCCTGCCCCAGCAGCGCGGGCAGCGTCACCGGCAGCATGTCCGCCTCGTTCCTCGCGGGCACCACCGCCGTCACCGCGGGCCACGGCCCGGCACCGGTTTGCCACGGCGGGACCGGCCGGGCCCCGGGCAGCCGCTGGCTGGTCAGCCAGTATCCGCCGTGGGCGGCTACCAGGTAGATCCAGGCGGCCGCGCTGACGGCACACACGATCGCGAATCCAAGCACACCGGAAGTGTGGCACAGTCCGGCGGCACCCGTCATTTCCAGGTATTTCACCGCATAGCAAAAGGCCGCTCCGTAAATCGGAGCGACCTTTTGGCTAACGAGCCTGGGCTCACCGCGGAATCAGGAGCGGCCTGCCGATACCAGTTCTCGCTGCTCAACGCGGACACGGGCGGGCGACCACCGCTGCGCGGGGGCTGGCACGGCCACGGAATCCGGCTGCCGCAGGTAGGCCGGTACGGTGCGGGTCTCTCGCGGATGCCGGTCCGGGCGCTTGAAGATCATCCACATCGGGATGCCCACCCACAGCCCGAAGAACAGCACCATGAGCGGAATGTTGATCCACAGGAATTCACCAGTCATTTTCGCCTCCTTCTGGCTTAGATAATTCCTGATGGATATCCCCCTTCCCTGAGACCGGTCTATGACACAGTTATGAGTCCGTGATAAGCCTATGAATTCACTCTGCACGCGCACCGAATTAAGTGAAGCAGGTCACATTGAGCGGCGGTCCTGATCAGCCGCGCGCGGCCAGGTACCTGGCGAGATGGTCGATGACCTCCCGCGCGTCGTCCTCGATGCCGTAGATGAACGTGGACTTGCGCCGACGCAGCACGGGAAGCCCGAGCGCGTACAGTCCCGGGCTGTCGACGACACCGCCGTCGTGCCGCAGCTGGCCCTTCGCGTCGAGCACCGGGACGTCGAGCCACCCGTAGCCGGGGCGGAAGCCCGTCGCCCAGACGATCGCCGCGATCTCGCCGCTGCCCAGGTCGAGCTGGAGCGGGGCCGCGGCGGGCACCAGGGTCGGTGCGAAGCGCTCTGGGGAGTCGAACTCGGCGTCACGCCCGCTGGTGAGCGCCCACTCGTCGAAGCTGTCGAGCAGCCGGTTCATCTTGAGGTCCGCGAGCGAGAACACGTTGCGCAGCCCGCCGGAGAACAGCGCCCGGCCGTCGCGGACCATGGCCCAGCGGCCCACCAGCTCGACGCCCAGCGCGGTGAGCGCGTTGAGGTCCAGCGTGCTCCGCTCGGGGGTGCCGACGAGCTGCGGCGATGGCAGCCGCCTGGCGCGCGTGAGGTCGTCGAGTTCGTCGTATCGCTGGTCCCACACGCCCGAGGCGTCCATCCACCACAGCACGTCGCGGCCGCGGTACAGCCGCGGCAGCCGCACGTGCTCCCCGACCGACAGGGTCACCGGCCGGCCCGACCGCTTGATCTCGGCCGCGAGCTGCACGCCGGTCGCTGACGCTCCCACCACGAGCACGCCACCGTCGGGCAGCTTCGCGGGATCGCGGTAGTCGAACGGCGTGAACTGCTCGACCGACGCGGGCACGCCGCCGGCGAACTGCGGCACCGACGGCTGATTGCAGGCGCCGCTCGCGATGACCACCGTCCGGCAGCGGATCTCGCCGCCGGTCGTCGTCACGCGGTAGCCGTCGTCGGTGCGCCGCACCGACGTGACGTTCGTGCCGCTCCGGACCGGAGCGCGCGAGGCCGCGGCGAAGCGCTCGATGAGCTCAGTCACCTCTCCCACGGTCATGTAGCCGTCCGGGTCCTGGCCTTCGTAGCGAAGGCCCGGCAGGCGGCTTAGCCAGTTGGGAGTGAGCAGCCGCAGCGAGTCCCAGCGTTCGCGCCGCCAGGAGTTCGCCACCTCGCCGCGCTCGAGCACGACGTGATCGATCGACCGGTCGCTGAGGAAGTGGCTCGCGGCAAGGCCCGCGTGCCCCGCCCCGATGACGACCGTGGTGAGCTGCTCGATGACCTGGCTCCTCAGGCGACTTCGACGGTGACGTTCGTCGGGTTCGTCAGCGCGTCGAACACGGCGGAGCGCTTCTGGGACTGGGCCACCAGCGCCTCGATGTCCTCGCGCGACGCGTCCGCGTCGATGTGGAACGTCACTTTGACGTCGTTGAAGCCGTTGCGCACGTCGCTGTCGGCGCCGAGGATGCCACGGATGTCGTGCTCGCCCTCGACGGTTGCCTCGACCGAGCGCAGCTGGATGCCGCGGTTCTGCGCGACGGACGCCACGCCCGCGCTGAGGCAGCTCGCCAGGCCGACGATGAGGTACTCGATCGGCGTGATGCCCTTGTCCGTCGCCGCGAAGACCTCCGGGTGGTCGGCCTCGAAGGTGGACTCTTCCAGGTGGCTCTGCTCCTGGCCGAGGCCGAAGAAGCTCTGCACCTTGATCTGGCTGTGCACGCCGCCCTGCCACGTGGCGGACGCCCGCCAGGTGAACTGGGCGGCCTCGGGCGCGGTCTTCAGCGCGTCCCTGGCGTCGAGCAGTGCCTGCACGTTGACGCCGTTATCGGCAACAGTAGTCATGTCTGGTGATACTCCCTTACGGCCACTTCCGGATTGGATTCGATTCCCTATGGATTTGCTTGACAATACACCGAGCAGGGCAAGCTAACATAGCCCCATGGTGGAGCCAGCCTCGACGCTCGCGGCCGGCTCGGTCGGCCCATTTGGTTCGGTCGGCACTGTCGAAACTCAGTACCTTGACCTGCCCGGCCCGGTGCGACTCGACTGCGGGCGGGAATTGCACCCGGTTCGCGTAGCGTACGAAACCTACGGGACCCTGTCACCCCGGCAGGACACCGTCGTCTTGGTCTGCCACGCGCTCAGCGGCGACGCCCACGCCGCGGGCATCGCGAAGACGGCACCGCAGGAGAGCACCCGCGACGGTTTCGGCGCTGCCGACCGCGATGGCTCGGTCGGCAAGGCGCTTGGC
>NZ_JBARCR010000378.1:0-3488 GCF_049794275.1 Trebonia sp. | reverse complement strand
CGGCCGATGCGGCGACGCGCATCGCTGAGCACTGGCGCGACGCCGAGGCGGCGCACGACGCGCGGCGCGAGCTCGCCGACTACCTCGTCAGCCGATTGCGCGGAGAGAGGCCTGTCATGTACGAAGTCGCTACCCGGGAGATACCCGAGCGGAGCCTGCTCTGCTTGAAGCGCGAGGTCAGCGAGCAGGGGCAATGGGCGTTCGGCAAGGAGTTCATCGGGATCTGGCGCAAGCGCCCGCTCCCGTTGATGGAAGGCCGGGCAGGCGCGTTCTTCTGCATCTGGTGGAGCCACCCGAGCGCTGACAGCGACGGTCTGATCGAATGGTGCAGGCCGGTTCCCCCGGCAGAGGCGGCTGCCCTCGCGGACCGTTATCCCGAGCTGACGTTGCGAACCGAGCCGGCGCATACGGAGGCGTTCGCCACGCTGCCAGGTTGGGGTGGTGGGTCTCAAGCAGCGGCGGTGCACCACTGGCAGCTCGCTTTCGAGTCGCTGGGAGCCTGGGTGCAGGAGCAGGAGCGGGAGCACGCGGATGAGCCCGAGCCGCGTCTTGCCCTCACGGACGAAGACCTCGGCATCCGCACCACCTATCTCGCGACCCCAGGCATGACCGCGGCGACGGTCCCCGACGACTACATCGACCTCGCCGTCCCGTTCGCTGTAGAGCGATGATCGAAGCCCGCGGCCTGGTCAAGCGCTACGGCTCCACCATGGCCGTCAGCGACCTGTCTTTCTCCGTCCGGCCCGGCCTGGTCACCGGCTTCCTCGGCCCGAACGGCGCCGGGAAGACCACCACCATGCGGATGATCCTGGGCCTGGACGCGCCGACGGAGGGCTCGGTCACCGTCGACGGCCGCAGCTACCGCGATCTGCCGGCGCCCATGCGCGAGGTGGGCGCCCTCCTCGACGCCAAGGCGCTGCACGGCGGCCGCCGGGCGGTCGACCACCTGCTGTGCCTGGCCCAGAGCAACGGCATCGGTCGCCGCCGGGTGGACGAGGTGCTCCGCCTCGTCGGTCTCGAGGACGTGGCCAGGCGTCGGGTGAAGGGCTTCTCGCTGGGCATGAGCCAGCGCCTCGGCATCGCCTCGGCGCTGCTGGGGGACCCGCCCGTGCTCATCTTCGACGAGCCGGTGAACGGCCTCGACCCCGACGGCATCCACTGGGTCAGGACCCTCATGCGGACGCTGGCGGCCGAGGGCCGCACCGTGCTGGTCTCCAGCCACCTGATGAGCGAGATGGCCCTGACCGCCGACCACCTGCTGGTGATCGGCAAGGGCCGGCTGATCGCCGATACCAGCGTGGACGAGTTCGTACGGTCAAGCTCTCAGCAGTCGGTGCACGTCCGCAGCCCCCAGGCAGCCGAGCTGGCCGCCCGCTGCCGCGAGGCCGGCGCGGGAGTCCAGGCCGGGACCGACCCCGACGTCATCGAGATCACCGCGATGGACAGCGCCGAGGTGGGCAAGCTGGCCGCCGCCCATGGCATCACCCTGTTCGAGCTCGTCCCCGTCCGAGCCTCGCTAGAGGAGGCGTTCATGGAACTGACCAGAGACAGCGTGGAGTACCAGGCGACCGGAGCGACCCGATGAGCGACGCCACCATCGCCCGCACCGGCCCGGGCCAGCGGGCGGCCTTCCGTCCGGCCACCTTCGGCGACGTGCTGCGCTCGGAGTGGACCAAGCTCCGTTCGGTCCGGTCGACCTTCTGGGCGCTGACCGTGACCGTCGTGCTCGGCATCGGCCTGGGGGCCGCCATCAGCGCGCTCACCGCCCACGGCTACGCCAGGAGCAGCGTCTCCGCCAAGCTGAGCTGGGACCCGACCAACATCAGCCTGTCGGGGATGGTCATCGCCCAGCTGGCCATCGCCGTGCTCGGGGTGCTCTGCATCAGCTCCGAGTACTCGTCGGGGATGATCCGCACCAGCCTGATCGCCGTCCCGAAGCGAGGGCGGATGCTGGCGGCCAAGTCGGTGGTCTTCGCCGCGGTGACCTTCGTCGTGGGCGAGGTGGTCAGCTTCGCGGCGTTCTTCGTGGGCCAGGCCCTCATCAGCGGGCATGCCCCGCACGCGACGCTCGGCGATCCCGGGGTCGCCCGGGCGGTGGTGGGAGCGGGGCTGTACCTGACCGCCCTGGCGGTGCTCAGCGTCGCCGCCGGGAGCTTGCTCCGGCATCCGGCCGCCGCCATCGCCTCCATGGTGGGCGTCCTGTTCGTCCTGCCCGGGATCGTCCAGGCGCTGCCGGACTCGTGGCGGAACCCGGTCAACGAGTTCTGGCCGACCCAGGCCGGGGGCCAGATGGCCAGCGTCTACATCCCCGCCCACACCCTCCAGCCCTGGCCCGGCTTCGGCGTGATGTGCCTGTTCGTCGCCATTGTGTACGCCGCCGCCTGGACGCTGCTGGACCGCCGGGACGCATGATGGCGGTCAGGGCGCGTCGCCATACCCGGGACCCCGGCCCTGGCAGGTAGTTTCTGCATTGAATTGCCATTGAAATTACAGTTTCCCCTGTTACCGGTCATGCCGCATTGAGTCGCTGGTTGGCATCCGGCTGCGGCTCCCACGAGCACCGCGAGTGCGAAGATCAGCGCTCCTATCCGCTTTTTCACCATTTCAGTTTAAGCATGGCGGCTCTCATCCCTTATCGCCGGTCCTGTCCTGCTCGTCTCCCGCCTTACGCGATGCCGGGTGGCCCGGTGCCGTCTTAGTCGGCCACGCCTGCCCTTGCGCATTAGGTTGAAGGGCCAGAGTCTACGGCGGCCGGGTCTGGCACGACCTCAGCCGCGGAGCTGAGCATGATCACGAAAGAAAAATCTCCTATGCGCGTACTTTTCTTTCGTGATCATGAAATCAGCGGGCTCGGGCTGGCCGCCGCGCCCTCGCCGGCGGGGCGTCCCGGATGGCCAGGCAAGGACCTCAGCGCTGCAAGCCCTAATAAGGACGCGATCGTCACAGCAAGAGTGGACACGGGGCGAGCGGCAGCCCTTTCCGGACCCGCTTGGAATCGGAGAGGACGATGCGGGGACCTTGGCCGTTCAGCCCCTGTAATTGAGCCATTAGTCAGGTCTCACCGTCTTGTCGTTTCCTTCCCGCTACGGCCCGCTACGCGGCATGTAGTACGTCCCGTGCATGCTGCGGCCGAACGCACGCTCATAAGGCGTTCACGACTGCGGTAGCTCGGCGAGCGCTATCGCGTTGCCGTCCGGATCCGGGACCTTCACGTGGCGGACACCGTTCGAGTAAGTCTCGATTGGTTCATGTTCGATACCTTCGGTAGCCAGGCGCTCCAGAAGCGCGTCGAGTCCGGCAACGGCGAGGGTGACCCGGCCCGCGCCCGCCCGCGCTGCGTCTGGCTCAATGAAGAGTGTGGCGTGCTCGTCGATGTCCCAGAGGATCTCTTCGCCCGCGCGCAGGTCCGGCGGTCGCCCGAAGAGCCGTGTGTACCAATCGATCGCAGCGCCCAGCTCGGATACAGGGACACCAGCGATGAGGTGGGT
>NZ_JBARCR010000377.1:0-1681 GCF_049794275.1 Trebonia sp. | reverse complement strand
CGAGGCCCTCAGCCACGTGATGGGGAGGCTGATCGCCAACCCGGGCCAGCGGCTTGGCGCGATTGACCTCGTCAGCGTTATCGGCTTGGAGCCGGCCGCGCTGACTCAGGCCAGCGCGGTGATCGCCAGCTCCTCGATGTCATGCGACCACTACCGCGACTACTACACCCGCAGGCGGGAGCAGCTCACCGATTCGCCTGGCACACCGCCGCCGGCTAGCGCGGTCACGTGGACGATCTCGTTCGAGCGCGCCAATCAGCTTTCCCCGGACGGGCTGGCCCAGTCGCTCCTGGCCGTGGCCGCGCTGCTTGACGGGCACGGCATTCCTGGCACCGTCCTGGTCAGCCCGGCGGCGGTCGGCTACCCAGCCGACAGCGGCGGCGAAGCCCAGGCAGGCAGGGAGTCCGGCCGCACGGCGCTGGCGGTGCTGGAACGCGTCGGCCTGCTGACCGTCGCACCCGTGACGGCGCCGCCGGTGGTCCAGATCAGCCCAGTGCTGCAGGCGGCGCTGTGCGCCGCGATGCCGGAGGACATGCTGGATCAGGTGGTCCCGGTCGCCGCGGACGCGCTGCTCCAGGCCTGGCCGGAACCGGACATGCCCGGCTGGCCAGCTTCCGGTCTGCGATCCTGCACCGCGGCCCTGCAGCAGATCGCCGGAGACCGGCTGTGGGCCGACGGCTGCCATCCGGTGCTGCTTCGGGCCGCGGACAGCCTGGACGAGGCGGGCCTGACCGGTCCCGCCGTGGATCACTGGCACGACCTGGTCACCACCAGCGAACAACGGCTCGGCGCCGGGCATCCGCACACGATCCTGGCCGAGCAGCGGCTGGCCGAGGCCTGCCTGGCGGCGGGTCGCGCGGACGACGCCGTCACCTGGTTCCAGCGGCTGCTCGACACCAAGGCCGTGGAACTCGGGCCGGATCACCAAGACGTGATCGGGACCCGGCTCCGCCTGGGCCACGCTCTGGTGGCCGCAGGCGAACTCGACCGCGCGATCCCCGTCCTCGAAGGCGTGCTCTACGACTGCGAGCAGGTCCGCGGCCCCGAGGATGCCGACTCGCTCGGCGCGCGGGACGAACTCGCCGCCGCCTACCTGGCCGCGGGCCGGCGCTCCGATGCCATCGCCGTGTACCGGCGCACGCTCGCCGGCCGGGAGCGCACCCAAGGATCCCGCCACCCGGAGACGATGACCACGCGTCAAGGCCTGGCCGAATCCTACCTGGCCAGCGGCATGGCGAAAGAGGCGGTATCGGCCTACAAACGGGTCGTCGCTGACCGGGAGCGCGCACTCGGGCCCGATCACCTGGACACCACCAGGGCACGGTACGGCCTGGGCGCTGCCTATCAGCGGACGGGCAAGACGGTGGCGGCCGAGCGGGTCTACGAGCAGGCCAGGGCCGACTTCGAGCGGCTGCTCGGCCCGCGTCACCCTGATACGCTGCGCAGCCGTGCGGAGCTGGCCCGGGTGTACAGCCGGCTGGGACGATACGGCGACGCCCGCGCGCTGCTGCGCGACACGGTGGGCCGCTTGCAGCGCGTCCTGCCGCCGCACGATCCGCTGATCACCGAACTGCGCGAGCTGCTGGCCGATATCGGCGACGAATAATCGCCGCGGCCTTGCTGCCTCGTCCGGGCTGCCCCGTCCGGGCTCATCACGATAATCAGTCAGGACGGCGGCTGG
>NZ_JBARCR010000376.1:0-3538 GCF_049794275.1 Trebonia sp. | reverse complement strand
GCCGCACGCTCACGCCCGCTCCGGCCCCCAGCGCCGCCACGCGGCCCGGTACGGAGCCCGCGCTGACGGCGGGCTAGCACGATCGTTCCGCGGCTGGCCGGCGTAACTCCGGGCGGTACTCCTGGGCCGTGGCGGCGAGCTGTTCGGCGATCTCCTCGGCGTCCAGCCGTCCCTCGATGCGGCGCAGGTCGTCGATCCGCGCCCGGGTCTCCACCCGGCGCGGGGTGAGCAGCGTGCAGCAGTCCTGATCTGGCAGCTCGGAGATCGACAGCGTGCCGAGCCGGCGCGCCTCGGCCATGATCTCGGTCTTGTCCCAGCCGAGCAGCGGCCGCAGGATCGGCAGCCGGACGGCGTCGTCGAGCGCGGTGATGTTCGGCAGCGTCTGGCTGGACACCTGGCCGAGGGAGTCGCCGGTGACCAGCGCCGCGGCGTCCAGCCGCTTCGCCAGCGCCGCGGCGGTCTTGAGCATCAGCCGCCGCTGCGCCATCACCTGCAGCCGGTCGGCGCCCGAGCTGGCCAGCGCCTGCTGCGTCTTCCCGAACGGCACCACGAACAGCCGCGAGCCGCCCTGGAACCTGTCGAGGCCGCGGACCAGCGCGTAAGCCTTGTATATCGACTCGGGGCCGGTCAGCGGCATCCCGGAGAAGTGCAGGAAGTGGCAGCGCAGCCCGCGCCGCATCATCCGGTACGCGGCGACCGGCGAGTCGATCCCGCCGGACATCAGCGCGACCGCCCGGCCGCTCATCCCGACCGGCAGCCCGCCCTGTCCCGGCTGCCCGCTGCTGGTGAACACGAACACCTCGCGCTGGTCGACCTCGACGAAGATCTCCGTGTCCGGCTTCTTCAGGTTCACCGGCAGCCCGTGCGCCTTCTGCACCTCGCGGCCGATGATCACCGCCAGCTCGGAAGAAGTGACAGGGAACCGCTTGTCCCGCCGCCGCGCCCGCACCGCGAACGCGCCGCTCGCCGGGCTCGTCAGCTCGATGGCCGCGGCGACGGTCGCCTCCGGCGTCTTCGCCACCCGCACCGCCCGGCACACCCGGACGATCCCCGGCACGTCGCTGACCCGCTCGGCCACCCGGTCCACCGCGGCGGCGTGCTCGGCCGCCGTGAGCTCCTGGGGGGCCACCAGGAGCACCACGACTCCCTCACGTGGCAGGAGTTCGACGGGCAGCCCGGTATCCCTGGCAGCGGCCCGGATGTTCAACTGCAGCAGCCGTTCGAACTGGTGCCTGTTACGGCCCTTGAGAACGACTTCGCCAAGCTTGAGGAGCACGCACGGCTCGCCGGCGGGCTGCTCCGCCGTCCCGGCCACCGTGACGGGATCGGTCATGGACATCCCTCCAGTGTGCCAGCTCTGGCCGCCAGCCATGACTGCCTGCTAGCGAGGGAAATTCAGATTATCCCGAACGTACGCGGCTTCCTCCCCAATCTTCCTTGCTCCCGGAGAGCCGGGCGACGTACCGTGCGGGTGTGAACGCCGATGAGCGTGAGGAAATCGCCGCCTCGGTGGCGGCCCATGCCGAGCTAGGCTCGCGGTACGACGCGGCCCTCGCCGAAGGTCTTGTCGAGCGCATCGGCGAGGAGATCGACCGGCGGGTGGACGCGCGGCTGCGTGGTATGGGCGCGGGCGGCATGGGCGCGGGGCACCAGCAGGCGGCGCCGAGGCTGGGCTACCAGTCCCCCGGCCAGCAGATCGTGCCGCCCGGCTACCCCGGCAGCCACCAGCAGGCAGCGCCGGCCGCCACGGTTCCCTCGACGCCACCGCAGCAGGCGCCTCATCGCAGCAACGGGGTCACCGGGATGATCCTGGGCCTCGGGTCGATGGGCATCGGCATCGGGGCGACGGCCGCCGTGGTCAGCCACCACGTCGACGGCGTCGCCGCAGTGCTCATCGTGCTGGTGGTCTGGCTGGCCATCGTCGTCATCAACATCGCGCACTCGCAGCGGCGCTGACCGGGCTCTGAAGGGGGCGACGATGTTCGAGCGGTTCACCGACCGGGCCAGGCGCGTCGTCGTGCTCGCCCAGGAAGAGTCCCAGCGGCTCAGCCACAACTACATCGGCTCCGAGCACCTGCTGCTCGGCCTGCTCGCCGAGCGGGAAGGCGTCGCGGCGCGGGCGCTGGAGTCGCTGAACGTCACCCTCACCGCGGCCCGCGAGCAGGTCGAGGAGATCATCGGGCCCGGACAGCAGACGCCGCGCGGGCACATCCCGTTCACCCCCCGGGCGAAGAAGATCCTCGAACTGTCGCTGCGCGAGGCGCTGACCATGGGCAGCGAGGTCATCGACACGGAGCACCTGCTGCTCGGGCTGATCGACGAGGGCGACGGCGTGGGCGCCCAGATCCTGCAGCAGCGCGGCGCGACGGCGCAGGCGGTGCGGGAGGCGGTCGCCAGGCTGATCAGTGCCGAACCCGAGGCCGCCGAAATGACCGGGCCAGGATCCGAGCCAAGGGCCGTCTCCGTGGGCCGGCGGGTGCTGACTCGCGTTGATGCGCTGACCGAGGTCAAGGACCTGCTGGCCAGCATCGACCGGCGGCTGTCCGCGATCGAGCGCCACCTCGGCATCGACGCCGGGCGGGAAGAACCGCCGGCCGGGGCCGCGGAGGCGGAGGCGGAGGCGGAGTAGCGCCGGAGACGCTTATCTCCAGTGGTCGAGCGGCAGCGGGCCGCGGCTGAGCACCGTGCGGATGGCGAAGACGGACCGCGCCGTGTCGACCGCGGGGACGGCCAGGATCTGGTCGAGCAGCACCTTCTCGTAGCTGGCGAGGTCGGGAATGGCCGCCTCGATCAGGAAGTCGTCGCTCCCGGAGACCAGGTAGCAGGCCACCACCGCGGGGATGGCGAGCAGCGCCTGCTCGATCTCCTGCGAGGCCTGACGGGAGTGACTCTCGACCGTCAGGCCGATGAACACGGTCAGGCCCAGCCCGGCGCGGGCACGGCTGACCTCGGCGTGGTATCCGGCGATGATCCCGCTGGCTTCGAGCGCCTTGACCCGGCGCAAGCACGCCGACGGCGAGAGCGAGACGGCGTCCGCGAGGTCGACGTTGGCGATCCGGCCGTCCTGCTGGAGCCGGGTCACGATGGCACGATCAACTCTGTCTGGCAGATGTTCCGACATGAAACTCAGCATATCGGCGATATCACGCAATCCTGTGTCGCTAGGTGAGCTCAGCGGGGCGAAATTTGCCATCGCGTGCGAGCCCATTTCGGCGATTCTTGACTCGTGAGCGAATCGACAGTTCTCGCGGTCCCGCGGCCCGGCGCCGCCGTTGCACCTGCTCCTGCTGCCGCGTCTCCGCGGCTGACGACCGCCCGGGGCGCCGCGCTCTACATCGGCGCCCTGCTCGGCCCCGGCCTGCTGCTCCTGCCCGGCCTCGCCGCCGCGCAGGCGGGACCGGCGTCGCTGCTGGCCTGGGCCGGGCTGCTCGGCCTGTCCGCCCTCTTCGCCGTGGTGTTCACCGCCCTCGGCCGCGCCTTCCCCTCGGCCGGCGGCGTGATCGGCTACGTGTCCGCCGGGCTCGGTGCCCGGCAGGGC
>NZ_JBARCR010000375.1:0-6932 GCF_049794275.1 Trebonia sp. | reverse complement strand
GGGGTGCAAGTCCCTCTCGGACATGTCCTTACGTACATGCTGAGAGACGGCATAGTGGGAGGCAGGCCAGCGACCGCTGTCCGTACCGGTTCGCGGGCACGCAGAATTCACGCGGGAGGCATGGCGTTCTTAGGCGCTTGGAGGGACAGCCATGGCTGCGCACCGGACCGGGGTCCGCGCCCCTTTATCTTGTTCATCACGATCAATATCGTGCGGCTCTGCACCGGTGTTTACCGGTTGCTGAAGACGGCGAAAAGCACCCGCAGCACCAGGACGCCAGCGGCGATGAACAGGATGTAGCCGGTCAGCTGGAAAAGGCTGACGGTGGGAGCGATCTTCGGGCCCCCGGGCGCGCCGACCAGCAAGATGGCGCCGATGCCGGTCGCCGCGCCGAGAAGCGTCAGGAGGAATAGGTGGGTCAGGCCGGTGATCACCCGCCGGTCGCGTTCATCGGCGAACAGCCGCACGTTCACGCTGAGCCTGCCTTGTTCCAGAGCGCCGGTGATGCGGTCGACCCGGCGTGGTAGCCGGCGCAGCATGGGAAGCAGCGCTAGAAGCTCGTCGGCGGCCGTCTTCTGCACGGTGGCCGGCGACAGCTGCTCGGTCACGTGGGCGGCGGCGTACTGGCGCGCTTCTGCCGCTATGTCAAACTCGGGATCCAGCTGGGTGAGGGTGCCTTCCAGAGTGGCCAGGGCGCGCAGGACGGTGCCGATCTCGGCCGGGATGGCCAGCTCGAAACGCGAACCCAGGCGGAACAGGTCGGTAAACATCTCAGCAGACGGTGCGGCGCCGCCAACCAGGTGGACCGCCATAAACTGGCCGAGTGCCCGCTGCAGCTGCTGTTCGTCGAGCTCGTCGGGGTAGGTGACCAGGTCCAGCAGGGCATCGCGGAGCGCCTCGGAGTCGCCGCGTCCAAGGGCGAGCAGCAGGTTCTGCAGTCCCGATCGCAGCTGGGCGTCAAGGCGGCCGACCGAGCCGAAGTCGAGCAGGGCAAGACGGCCGTCGGTGAGCAGCATGATGTTGCCCGGATGCGGGTCGGCGTGAAACACGCCGCTCTCGGTCAGCTGGTACACCATGCTGCGGAGCAGCCCACGGGCCAGGTCGGCCCGGTCAAGCCCGCGGTCATCGATCAGCTGTCCTGCTTTTCGCAGGCTGACACCGTCCAGCCAGTCGATGACGAGCACGCGCTCGCTGCTCAGCTGCTCGTGCACTGCGGGCAGAGCCACCGAGACGCTGCCCCCGACGGCACGCTGCTGGCCCGGCCAGCTGGCAGCCATAACTGCCATGTTGCGTGCCTCAACCCGGAAGTCGAGCTCTTCCCGCATGGCGGCGGCGAATGCCTGAGCCAGGGTCACCAAGCCGTACGTCCGCGCCCAGCGGGTGCGACTCTCGAGCTTGGCCGCCAGGCGCAGCACGATGTCCAGGTCCTGCTCGACGGTGGCGCGGATCCCAGGGCGCTGCACCTTCACGGCGACCTCGATGGCCGAGGCTGCATCGTGGCGTAGCTGGGCCTGATAGACCTGGGCGATCGATGCGGCCGCGGCGGGCTCAGGACCCAGGTCCGCGAAAACCTGCCCCGTCGGAACCCCGAGCGACTCGGTTATCACTCCCTCTACCTGCTCCCACCGCGCCGGCTCGGCCCGGTCTTGGAGCCGGGCAAGCTCGGAGATGAACTCCTCAGGGAGCAGGTCACGGCGAGTGGACAGCAGCTGGCCCAGCTTGGTGAAGGTAACCCCGCCATCTTCAAGGGCACGCCGCAGAGACAAGGCAAGCGCCGCCCGGCCACCGGATGCATCCGCGCTGAGCTGCCGGCGCCCGCGTAGGTAAGGGCCTAGTCCGTGCCGCACCGCGATCCGGCTGATCTGCGAATAACGCCGTGAGCGCGCGAACGCGCGCCGCGCGCCGCGGATCACCTGCACCGGCTGCGGGCCCGTCCCGGTGGGCACCAGCGCCTCCGCCACGACGATGAAGAGCATCGCGACGATCAGCGGAACACCCAGCGCCGCAATGATGAACGCGGCCACGCGCCCGGCAGTCTGGACCGGTTGCAGCATCTGGGTGATACCAACGGCGGCGGCGAAGCCAAGCAACCCGGCGATCACTGCCCGCACCGTGCCAACCGGCAACCCGAGCAGCCGGGCCGATGCCCACGCCAGCCCGGCCACAAGCGCGATGCTGGTGACCAGCACGGTAAAGGTCAAAACGACCCCGCTCACCGGGCCCGGCTGCGCCGCCAGCATCGCTTCCTCTCCACCAGCCGTATCAGGCCGGAGCTGGCGGCCAGCCATTCTCCAAGAGCCCCTTCGGCCAGCAGCATCTTGCCCATCCCGGCCTCACCCGCGCGCATCAGCAGTCGCCCGCGGTCCGGGCGCGACTCATCGAGCAAGCCGGCCATCCTGGCCAGCTCACGGTCGCGGCGACAGACGGGAGGGCTGCTGTCTCCTCCTCCGGACCAGCCATAACGACAGCGTAGACCCCCCAAGCCCTCTGGAGACGGCCCTGCCGGACCCAGGCTCAGGCGCCGGCTACTTCCAGCTGCAGGATCTGCCCGGGGGACGGTAAGCCGCCCTGCGGCTTACCGTGCGGAGGAGCATCGATCACCGATCACGCGCGGGCATGGCCGCGTTCCTGTCCGGGGCCTGATCACGCAGCCGCGTCCTGCCCGTGCTGGTCCTTTATCCGGCCTGGTCAGGCGGCTGCTCAGGCGTCGCGTCGGCGTTAACGATGGGGATCCGGGTGCCTTCTGGGTTGACCTCGCGGGCCGGGACGCTGATCTCGAGGACTCCCTTGCCGTACTTGGCGGTGACGTCCGCAGCGTCGACCTTGGCGGGGAGCCTGACCTGACGGGCGAACGATCCGTAGCGGAACTCCGAATGACACGGCTCGTCGTCCTGCTGGCGGCGCTCGGCGCGAATGGTGAGGATCCGGCCGTCGACGGTGACCTCGATGTCGTTCTCCGGGTCCAGGCCGGGCAGTTCGGCCCGGACCACATAGTGGTCGTCCCGGATAGTCTCCTCAAGACGGAACACCTGGCCCGTCAGGAACGGCGGCGGTCCTGTCCACGGAGCCTCCAGCCAGTCGGCCAGGTCCGGGAACACGGCGCGGAACCTCTCAGGCGCCTGCGGGCGCGGCAGCTTAACCATGTTGTCCCTCCACTGCTCGTGCAACCACGTTATCTGTTCTGTTCTGGCCCAGCTGGCCGCGCAGACTGAGCCGACGGCGCGGCCCTCTCCCGCGGCTCCGCGCTAGCTGGCTGCATCGGCCTTGCCTGCTCCCCGGGGCGGGATGGCGGCGCTGGTCCGGCGTGCCCGTTGGCGGCTGGCGGTGCGTTGCGCTGTGCCCGCTGGCGGTGGCCGGCGGGGCGGATCCGGCTGGAGGAGCTGACCGGGCACAGGCTGGCTAGGGCCACAGCTTCCTGCCGGATAGGGGTCACGGTTTGGCCGGTTGTCCGTCGGGCTCACTGTGCTGGGTCAATCGGCAGCATCCCGGTCCCCAGGTGTCCGCAAGCCATGACCAGGCAGTAAATCCGGTTCTGCAGGGCCGCGGCGCCAGCATCCGCAGTACGCTCGACAAAGCTTCTCAAAAGCCGGAAAACGACACGTAGCTACCGATATTCCCGGGCTGGGACGATAGCGCTATTGGTTCAACTGGCGCGGCAAACTTCACAAGTTTCGTCTTACTGCCAGGATACTAGGCATGATGATCGCTGGACGTCGGTTGTCGCCCAGGACGGCGCCGCTCCCCCGCGGGAACGATGGTCGAGGCGACGGCGCGGCCCGACCGGGACCGGAGGGCGCGTACCGCTGGTGTCGGCGCATCGTACGTGAACGTGATCCGGCGATCTATGCATTGACGGCTCTGATGCCACGGCTGCTGTGGCCTGGCTGCTGGGCGCTGTGGGCGGCACTGGCGGCGGTGGATGACATCGCCGATTCCCGCACGAGGCAACCGACGGAGCGCGCCGTCGAGCTGCAGGCGTGGGTGAATGCCCTTGACGCCGAGCTGGCGACCGAGACCAGCACCGACATGGTCCGCCGGGCCCTGGTCGACACCATCGTGCGGTGGGGACTCGACGTGGCTGACCTACGGGCCTCGTTCCAGGTTCTTGCCGGCGACGTGCATCCCGCCCCCCTCGTGACCTGGGACGACTGGCGGGCGAGGTCGCGAGGGATGGACAGCGCGTGGGCCAGGCAGATCCTGGTCCTGCTTGACCGGGCCGGCGTGGACATGTCGTTCGCGCTGCAGCACGGCGAGGCGATCTCACGGTTCCTCGACGGCGTCCAGTTGATCGACGATCTGGCCGACCTGGCCGAGGATCTCGCCCAGCGGCCACTCACGATCCCGGCCGAAGTCCTCGACCGCTTTCCCGGCGCTGCCGAGGACCTGCCCCAGCGACGGTGGACGATGCCCGTGCAAGGCGTGCTGGCCCACTTGGTCAGCATGGCCCGGCACTGGGTGGACCAGCCCAGCCTCGGTGTCGGATGGCACCCGGGGCCGGCCATCCTGCTCGCGACCACGCGTCGCGTGTTCCTGGCCCGGCTCGACGCGATCGCCGCAGCCGGGCCGGGCCTGCTACAGGCCTCACCTGAGCCCGGGCGGATCACCCGGTGGCGGATCCTCGCGCCCGCCCGGGTCAGGACCGCCCTGGCCTGGAAGCTGACGGAGCTCAGCGGGCCACCTGCGGCCCGGCTCCTGCCAGCCCCGCTTCCCCCCGCCGGCCCGCCGCCTGGTCAGGTGCTGCCCCCACGGCTGCGCGCGGACGGCGTGCGGGCTCCCCAGATTGCCGCCGATCGGATGCCGCGGCACGTCGCGATCATTATGGATGGCAACGGCCGCTGGGCCCAACAGCGTGGCCTGCCTCGTCCCGAGGGACACCGCGCCGGCATCGAGGCCGTGCACGACGTTGTCCACGGCGCCCTGGAGATCGGGCTGTCCCACCTCACCCTGTACGCCTTCTCGACCGAGAACTGGAAGCGGGACGTCGGCGAGGTCACCCGGCTGTTCGCACTGCTCGACGAGGAACTGCGCTCGACCCCCTACCTCGACCACGGCGTTCGGCTCCGCTGGCTAGGCCACCCTGACCGGCTGCCGACGGAGCTTGTGCGGACCCTGCAACGTAACGAAACCGCCAGCCGAGACCAGCGCACCCTGACACTCACCCTCTGCGTGAACTATGGCGGCCGCGCCGAGATCCTGCATGGGGCCGCCGCAGTCGCACGCAGCGTCCTGGCGGGCGAGCTCGACCCCGAACAGATCACAGAGGGCGAGTTCGCGCGGCACCTCCCGCTGCCCGACCTGCCCGACGTAGACCTGCTATGGCGTACCGGCGCCGAGCAGCGCACGTCCAACTTCCTCCCCTGGCACTCCACGTACGCCGAACTGTTCTTCACCACCAGCCTCTGGCCAGACATCGACCGCCGCGACCTGTGGGCCGCCGTCGCCGAGTGCGCGCGACGGGGACGCCGCTACGGCGCGGCCACCGGCTGACCTCGCGCGAACGACGGGGTGCGGCCACCGGGCGAGGCCGGGCGGGCGCGCTCAGAATGACCGGATCGGCTTGCCGTTGGCTCGCCTCGTTACGGGACCGGATCGGAAGGCGCGATCAAGACGTACCGTGCTGCCGTAGGCCAGGCATTCCTATCTCGCGGCCCGGGTGAACGCTACGGCAGCAGCACTGGTAGCGAGAGCAGAGACTCGCAATGGTTAATTTCGATGTCCACCGGCAGGAGGGCGGTGGCCGTCGCGATCTGCTCGGCGGTGCCCGTGTTGCGGGCCCAGCGGGGGTGGGCTCCGCCGGAGACCTGGACGCGGAGGCGGTGCCCGGCTGCGAAGCGGTGGGCGGTCGCGCTCATCGGAACCTCGATCTCGGTCCAGCCGTCCGCGACAGTTGGCCGCGTGCCGTCCAGCCGTAGCAGCCCGTCGCAGATGTTCCATGACGTGCCCTTGGCGTCCACGTCGCACAGCCGGGCGAAGACGTCGAAGTTCGGGCTGCTGCCGCGAATCCGCAGCCGGAGGCTGACCTGGCCGATGACCTCTTGCGGTTCACCGAGGACTGGCCCGGAAAAGGCGAGGACGTCGTCACGTGCCTCCAGCTTGCCGTTGTCCTTCGGGCCGAATCCGTTCCTGTCCATGCGCGGGCCGCCTACCGAGGGCGTCGGATCAGCGGGGTCGTAGCGGAAAGATGACGCCCCCTCGCCAGGTGCGTCCGTGAGGGTTCCGTCGGCGTTCAGGTGCCACGGCTGCACGACGGCGTCTGGCGGCGGCCAGTCGGCCAGGTCACGCCACTGTCCTTTGCCGCCGATCTCGCCGACGTGGACGCGCACCGTAGTCGGTCCGGGAGCTTCCCCGCTCCCGGTCAGGTATGCCTGTAGCCACGCGAGCGCCTCCCCGGCAATGATCGGCATGGCCTTGTTGAACCCGGACGTGTGGTTCCACGGCCCGACGACTAGTCGCACCGTACGGCCGGCCTCACGAAGCCGCCGGTAGCTGTCCAGCGTCTGGTCGATGACGACGTCGTACCAGCCGCCGAGCAGGTGGACCGGTGGAGCGGACTCGATGTCCGGATCGGCACGCCGCGGCGCCCAGTACGGGTCGCCGGCGGCCGGGTGCGCCAGCCAGTTCTCGAGGTATCCGACCCGCTTCCCGAACGCCAGCTGGTACCCGGGCACGAGCGGCACAGTCCGCTCTACCTTCCGGTAGGTGAGCATCAGCCGCAGGACCGCGCCCATGAACGCGCGGAACCCTTTGTCCTGGGAGAGCATGGCGGCCACCCCGGTGAGCGTGGCCTCCATCGCGAAGGCACCGCCGGGGTAGATGAACCCGTAAAAGTCGTCCGCGCTGACCTGGACGACCATCGCCTTGAGCTCCGGCGGCGGGTCATTCGCCAGCGCCCACTGGGTGAAGCCGAGGTAGCTCGCGCCAATCGTGGCGAG
>NZ_JBARCR010000374.1:0-2064 GCF_049794275.1 Trebonia sp. | reverse complement strand
GGCGCCTTGAGGGCCGGAGGTGGGCTGGCCGGAGTGAGGGCGCGCGGGCGGGGGGCCAGGCCGCGATGCGTCGGCGGCCGGGTCCCGGTGCCCGCGCTGTTCCCCTGATGGCGTTCCCACAGCAATGATCGTAAGCACACGCACCGCTGATGGCATCCCTGCCCGGGGCAACGGGGCGGGAAGGAGCGAGGCGCCTGCCTCAGACCTGCGGCAATACCTCCGCGGCGATCAGCTC
The DNA here is from genome assembly GCF_049794275.1 of Trebonia sp. Taxonomy (NCBI): domain Bacteria; kingdom Bacillati; phylum Actinomycetota; class Actinomycetes; order Streptosporangiales; family Treboniaceae; genus Trebonia; species Trebonia sp. The sequence goes on along the minus strand of NZ_JBARCR010000374.1, from coordinate 1,829 downwards.
TAGCTGGTCGAGGTCAGCGAGGTCGAGCACCTGGAGGTAGACCGTCGAAGCGCCGGCCTCGGCGTACTCGCCGATCTTGTCCGCGACCTCCGATGGCGTGCCCGCGATGCCGTTGTCGCGCAGCGCCGCGACGTCACGGCCGATCGCGGCGGCGCGGCGGCGCAGCTCCGCGTCGTCCTTCCCGCAGCAGACGGTGTGCGCGACGGTGTAGGTCATCGACTCCGGGTCCCGCCCCGCCGCCCGGCAGGCGTCCCGCACCCGTCCGAACTGCGCACCCGCGTCGGCGACCGACACGAAGTTCGCGTTGAACTCGTCGGCGTACCGCGCGGCGAGCGCCGGGGTCCTGCGCCGGCCGCCGCCGCCGATGATCACCGGGGGCCGCGGGCGCTGCACGGGCTTGGGCAGCGCGGGCGAGTCGGCGACCTGGTAGTACGTGCCGTCGAAGGAGAACTTTTCGCCCAGCGGCGTCTCCCACAGCCCGGTGATGATCGCGAGCTGCTCCTCAAGCCGGTCGAAGCGCTCCTTCAGCGGCGGGAACGGAACGCCGTACGCCCGGTGCTCGGCCTCGTACCAGCCGGTGCCGATGCCGAGCTCCACCCGGCCGCCGCTCATGTCGTCCACCTGCGCGACGGCGATGGCGAGCGGCCCCGGTAGCCGGAACGTCGCGGCGGTCACCAGCGTGCCCAGCCGGATGCTGCTGGTCTCCGCGGCGAGCCCGGCGAGCGTCGCCCACGAGTCGGTCGGCCCCGGCAAGCCGTCGCCGGGGCCCATCTTCATCAGGTGGTCGGAACGGAAGAACGCGTCGAAGCCGAGGGCTTCCGCGGTGGTGGCCACCCGGCGGAGGGTGGCGTAGCTGGCGCCCTGCTGGGGTTCTGTGAAAATCCGTAGTCGCATGCGTCCAATCCTGACGCATCCGATGGCGGTGCGGCCGACGGGTCGACAGGTATCTCCGTCTCCCGCCAGGCGACGCCGCCGCGGGTGTTGCGACGGCCGATCCAGCCGCGCCCGGTCGGCGCGTAGGACGTGTCTATGCCGATCACGGTCATGACGTGCCGTACCTCCACAACACAGCAGAGGAAACAGCGTCCCTCGATGAGGTAAGGCTCGGTCAGCCGCATCACGCGATCCAGGTCGTCGGTAATGCCGCGCACCCGCGGCGGCTCGGCGGTGTCACCGGAATGCAGGGCCCATAGGTACATGGCGGCCAGCGTAGCGGGATTACGGCGGGATGTCCATCGTCGACTACTGTCGAAGCGTTGCGATTGGCAATATTGCCATTCGAGTACGGTACAAGAGTGTCGATAGGTGACGAAGCAGACCCGAGAGCGTACATCCGCCTCGCGGCAGAACTGCGGCGTGCGATAGCGGACGGCACGTATCCGCCCGGCACGCCGACCCCGTCCATCACCACGCTGAGCCAGCGGTACGGGCACGCGAGGCAGACCTGCGCCAAGGCGCTGCGGCTGCTGGTGGACGAGGGTCTGCTGATGCGGTACCCAGGACTCGGGTATTACGTGGCCGGCGCGGCGAAGCCGGACAACCCCGCCAGCAACGACGGCAAGACCGACGCCCCCTAGTCACGGAGGGCCGGAAGCCGGCCCGGCGTCGCGTCAGCGGCTGAGCGCGGCGACGCACTCCACGTGGTGGGTCATCGGGAACGCGTCGAACGCGCGCAGTTCATCGAGCCGCCAGCCGGCCGCGAGCAGTCGGCCGAGGTCGCGGGCCAGCGTGGCCGGATCGCAAGACACATAGCAGAACCGCTCGGCGCCGCCGCCGGCCAGGTAGCCGGTGACCTCGCGGGCCAGCCCGGCGCGCGGCGGGTCCGCGAC
>NZ_JBARCR010000373.1:0-6736 GCF_049794275.1 Trebonia sp. | reverse complement strand
CGGTGCGCATCTCGCCGGTCTCGATTTCCGGCCCGTTCTGCCAGAAGGTGGCGCTCTCGATCAGCACCATGTCCCGCACCACCAGCCAGTCCAGGTTCGCCAGGCCGAACCGCTGCATGCGCGTGTCAGCCGAGCCGACGGCCGGGTTCTGGCCGAACAGGAAGTAGCCCTTGCAGGTCCCCTCGATCTGCGCACGGACGGTCTCATACGTGCTGTGGCTACCGGTGAGCCGGGGCAGGTAGTCGTAGCAGAAGTCGTTGTCGGCGGTGGCCGCGTCGCCCCACCACGCCTTGAGCAGGCTCACCGTGTATTCGCGGGTGTTGGCCCAGAAGCCCTTCACCACCGTCTCGGCTTGCACGTAGCTGTCCAGGTCGGTGCCGGTAGTGGCGAACGGCATGGGCAGGTAGCCGGGCAGCAGGTCGAACAGCGTCGGGATGTCGGTGGATCCCTGGATGGACGCGTGCCCGCGCAGCGCGAGGATCCCGCCGCCCGGCCGGCCCATGTTGCCGAGCAGGCTCTGCAGGATCGCCGCCGTGCGGATGTACTGCACGCCGACCGTGTGCTGCGTCCAGCCCACGCTGTAGACGAACGCCGTGGTCCTGTCCCGCCCGGAGTTCTCGGTGACCAGCTCGCATACCTGCTGGAAGACGTGCTCGGGCACCCCGGCGATCCGCGCCACCATCTCCGGCGTGTAGCGCGCGAAGTGCCGTTTGAGGACCTGGAAGACGCAGCGCGGGTGCTGAAGCGTCTCGTCGGTCTCCGGGGTGTGGTGGGCGGCGGCACCGCCGGACCCGTGCGACTCGCCGCGGGCCGCCTCGTGGATCCGGCATTCGTCGTCCCACTCCACGCCGCGGGCGCCGCTTGCTGCCCCCGGCTCGAACCCCTCGTAACGCCAGGCGAAGGGGTTGTAGCACCTCTGTTCCCTGTTCAGGCCGGAGAAGACGCCGTCCAGATCCTCGGTGTCGGCGAAGTCCTCGGACAGGATCACGGAGGCGTTCGTGTAGTTGAGGACGTACTCGTGGAAGTACTTCTCGTGGGTCAGCACGTAGTTGACCAGGCCGCCGACGAAGGCGATGTCCGCGCCCGCCCGCACCGGCACGAACATGTCGGCCATCGCGCTGGTCCTGCTGAACCGCGGATCGATGTGGATGATCTTGGCGCCGCGTGCCTTCGCTTCCATGACCCACTGGAACCCGACCGGGTGCGCCTCGGCCATGTTCGAGCCTTCGATGACGATGCAGTCGGAGTTCTGCAGGTCCTGCAGGAAGGTGGTGGCGCCGCCGCGCCCGAAGCTAGTCCCCAGACCGGGAACGGTGGACGAGTGTCAAATCCTCGCCTGATTCTCAATCTGTATCGCGCCGAGCGCGGTGAACAGCTTCTTGAGCAGGTAGTTCTCTTCGTTGTCCAGCGTTGCGCCGCCCAGGCTGGCGAACCCCATGGTGCGCCGGGTGCGGTGGCCGTGATGCTCCCATTGCCAGCCGTCGCTGCGCGCCTTGATGACCCGGTCCGCGATCATGTCCATCGCGGTGTCCAGGTCCAGCCGCTCCCACTCGGTGCCGTGCGGGCGGCGGTAGAGGACGTCGTACTGCCTGGCGTCCCCGGTCGTGAGCTGGAGGCTGGCCGAGCCTTTGGGGCACAGCCGTCCCCGGCTCACCGGCGAGTCCGGGTCACCCTCGATCTGTACGACCTTGTCTTTCGCGACATAGACGTTCTGCCCGCAGCCGACCGCGCAGTAGGGGCACACGGACTTAACGACCTTGTCCGCGGTCTTGGTCCGCGGGGTGATCCGCTGAGTCTTCGCGCTCTTCGCCGCCGCGCCGAGCCCGAGCCGGTCCTTGCCTGTCGCCTGCCGGTAGGCAGGCCACCGCTGCACCCAGTTCCACGGCGTCATGGTTTCCCCTTGGCCCTTTATATAGCGGCACGACAACGCTGAGTCCTGCTACTAACCATACGAGGGTTGGCTAAACGCGCCCTTCGGGGGGTGCGCACCCGTCACGGTAACGTCGGTGCCGTGGTCCGCTACCGGGTATTCGTCTCCGGCCGTGTCCAGGGCGTGTTCTTCCGCGACGCGTGCCGCCAGATAGCCGAGGAGCACGGCGTGAGCGGCTGGGTCAGGAACCTGCCCGACGGCCGGGTCGAGGCGGTCTTCGAGGGAACCCAGGACGACGTGCAGAAGCTCGTGGACTGGACCAGGCACGGTCCACGGCGGGCCGCGGTGGCGGACGTATGGGTGCGGCAGGAACAACCGGAGGGACTGGACATCTTCCAGGTCAGGTGACCGCGTCCAGCCGCCGGGCGCCCAGGTCAATGACCCCGGGGAGGGCGAGCAGCTGCCCGGCCGTCCACAGCGGGGTGCCCTCGCGGAGGGCGACGCGGTCCGTGTAGACGCCGGCCGGCAGCCAGAACTTATCCGTGCTCATCCGCTCGGTCACCACGATCCTGGCACCGGCCCAGCCGCCAGCGCGTCCGTCCTGCCCCGGCACCCAGTACACGCTTCCTGGCCGGCGTGCGGCCACCGCCGTGAGGTCCGCGAGGTGGCCCCGCTCCAGGTACTGCCACAGCCGCCCGCCGTCCAGCGGACTGTCGGTCAGCGGCGGCCAGTCGGCGGGCTGGCTGCCGGCGAACGGCATCACGAGCACCCCGGGGACCGCTGCCGGGTCGTCCCACGGCTCGGTCAGCCGGCCGTACACCGCGACCACCGCCTGCACCTTGTAGCCGTCCATCCAGCCGAGTAGCGTGCCGTCGCGCGGGACAGGGACGGCCGACTCGATCGCTTCACGGATGTCGTCAGGGACGGGTTCGTCGCGCCGGATCGCCACTCGCCCGCCGTCCCTTCGGTCCCACGGCCTGATGACGAACAGGTCGTCCCGCTCCATGATGAGGACGAAGAACCTGGCGCGGCCGGCGGCGTGGTTCATCAGGACCAGCGAACCGTACCTGTGCTCGGCGTAATGCCGCCGGATCGCCAGCGGGTAGCGGTAGAAAAGCCGCAGGCACGCCGCGAAGACCGAGTCGCCGGACTGGGCGTCAGCTGGCACGGCTCTTCTCTCCTCCTCTGAGATGAGATAGCCGAGGATGCCGCAGCGCATCCAGCCGAGACATCGGCCAGCTGACGGATAAAAGGCATTTATTCGGAACGGGCCCGTGGCGACTCCCGGGCAACGCAGGCACTGACCCCCGCGTTACCAGTTGCCGTGGTGGTCGGGCACCAGCATGACGAGTGGCAGCATGGCCACGAGCAGCGCCGCGAAGACGAGGAACACGCGTGCCTGGACCACACCCGGGTCAGCGCTGCGCGCGATGACCGCCGTGGTCACCGAGACCGCGGTGATCGCCCCGGCCTGGCGGAACATGCCGCGCAGCCCGGCGATGGCCGCCACCTGGTCGGGGGCGAGCTGCAGGCTCGCGTTGTTGGCGGCTGGGACCGATAGCCCCATGCCGCAGCCGGTGACGGCGGCGCCGATGGCCAGCCACGCGTAGGGCGACAGGGCTGGCGTGGCCGCCATCATCACCAGGCCGCCGGCCAGTATCGCGAAACCGCCGATCATCGGCAGCCGGTAACCGGTCCGCCGCAGCGCCATCGTCGCCGCGCCCGCGACCGCGATCATGCCGACCGCTCGCGCCGTGAGCAGGGTGCCCGCGCCAAGCGGCGCGATGTGGTACCGCTCCTGCGCGTAGAGCGGGACGAGGCCGGCGAAGCCGAGCGCGGCCGCCCCGTATACGTAGTTGATCAGGTTCATGACGCCAAAACCGCGCCCGCGCAGCAGTCGGTAGGGGACGAATGGCGCGGAGTCTCGCCGGGAGTGCCTGAGGAACAGGTACAGGGTCCCGGCCGCGATCGCCTCGCAGCCGAGGAAGACCGGGCTGTACAGCGGCACCTGCCCGCTGCCCAGGTAGGTAATGCCGAACATGGCGGTCGCGATCAAGACGGCAAGCAGCAGGATCCCGTGGATGTCGATGCGGCTGGCGGGACGGGTGGCGGAGGCGGGGATGAACTTCGCCGTCAGCGCTATCAGGACCAGGCCGATCGGCACGTTGACCAGGAAGATACCGCGCCACGACCAGTAGGTGACGAACAGGCCGCCGAGTACCGGGCCGATCATGCCGCCGACCGGCAGGATGGAAGTGAACATGCCCGTCGCGCGATCCCGTTCCGCGCCGAAATGATCGGACACGATGCCGGTGGCCGACGGCATGAACGCGCCGCCGCCGAGCGCCTGGATGAACCGCGCCAACAGCAGGAAAGCCATGTTGCCTGCGAAGCCGCAGCACAGTGAGGACAAGGTGAAAATGGCCGCGGAGATCATGAAGACCTTCTTGCGGCCGTACATGTCGCTAATCTTCCCGGCCATCGGCATGGCGATGACCTGGCCAAGCGCGTAGATCGAGATCGTCCACCCGCTCCAGTTGATGGTGGCGTGGAGTTCGCGTTCGATGGCGGGCAGCGCGGTGGCGACAATGGTCTGGTCGATCGAGGCCATGAACAAGCCGATGGAGACGATGGCGAAGACGAGCCTGCGCCGGTCAAGCGGTTCCGCGCCGAGCGCTGCGACCCGGCCCGTTTGCGCGATCTCTCCTGCGGCGCTCATGTACCGTAACATTACTTGCTTGCTAGCAAGCATTCTAACAAAATTCCGGAGATCGTGATGGATGCCGAACTCGTGGTCCGGTTGCGCGGGGTCATCCCCCGGCTTGCCCGGCAGTTCAACGAGACGTCCACGGGTGCGGACCTGACCCCCACGCAGTACTCCGTCCTGGCACTGGTCCGCGTCCGCGGCCCGCTGGGCCTGGCGGAACTGACGGAGCTGGAGGGGCTGAACCCGACGATGCTGTCGCGGATCGTCAAGGTGCTCGACGAGCGCGGCCTCATCCGGCGGCTGCCCGACCCGAGCGACATGCGCGCGGCGCGGGTGGAGGTGACGCCGGAGGGCGCACGGCTGCACGAACAGGTCAGGGAGCAGCGCACTCAGGTGCTTTCCGAGTGGCTGGAGCGGCTGCCCGCGGAGATCGCGGAACAGCTGCTCGCCGCCGTGCCCGCCATGGAAGCGCTGGCGGAGGCGGTCAAGTCCCCGCCACGCGCCACCTGAAGTGAGCCCTCCCGCGAAGTTCTATTCACGGAAGCTATACGATGGACAGATCTTGGTGATGGTTTCATTTTCGCTTTCGTCGCAGGCGCATCATTAGTTCACTTGAGCAACAATCAGGCTCGCGATTGTACAGTTTTATTGTCGCTTGTAAAAGCGCCACTGTGATACGTGTCACACCATAATCCCTGGTTAGAGTCCCGCCACTACGCTCCGCTCCATGCGTTGACGTCCGCGCCAATATCCGCGCCTACCATTACGGGTTACGGTCTGTTACAACTGAGCCGTACAGAGATTCGACGTGTACCGGCTCGTTGGCCTCTCTTTCGAGGAGGGCGATAGGAGACCATGTTCAGACTTAAGCGCGCCCGCATCGCTGCGGGCGGAGTAGCTGTGGCCGCGGCCGCGCTACTAATTGCCGGATGCAGCTCGAGTCCGTCGTCATCGACGGGTTCGACCTCGGCATCCTCTTCGGCCGCATCCTCTTCGACCTCGAGCGCCGCGGCGACCGGGTCGACCCGGATGGCGATCTTCTATTACAACCCGAGCCCGTACGGGATCGCGTCGCTGAAGGGCGCGCAGCAGGAGGCCGCCAAGCTGGGCGTCCAGCTCGACGCCTTCGACGCCAACAACAACCCGCAGCTGCAGTCCACGCAGATCCAGGACGCGATCACCACCGGTAAGTACAAGGCCTTCTGGGTGTGGGGTCTCGACGACCCCGCCCTCACGCCGGTCATCAACACCGCGATCAGCAAAGGCATCAAGGTCGCGTGCGCCGACTACACGTGGGGCACGTTGACGGAGCAGAACGTCCTGACAGCCAGCCCGACCTGCCTCACCACCGTCGGCCAGTCGATCGGCGCGGAGTCGACGAACCTGGAGCTGGCGATGAACTCGGCCTGCACGAAGCAGGTGGGAAGCGGCCACTGCAACATCGCCTTCCTGCCGGGGCTCGCCAACTACCCGACTGACACGGTTCGCATCAACGCGATGACGGCGTACTACAAGGGGAGGCCGAACTACACGTTCAAGGTGATGCCGCCCGGCCAGTACGACCAGTCGGACTCGCAAGCCGTCGCCCAGACGTTCTTCACCTCGAACAAGAACATCAACGTGTTCGCGACGTTCGGCGACCAGATGGCGCAAGGGACGATCACCGCGCTGAAGCTGGTCGGCGGCTACACGCCCGGCAAGAACATCGAGATCATCGGCTACGGCGGCGCGACGGAGATCGTCAACGAGGTCAAGGCCGGGACGGTCTACGCCACGCTCGGCCTGTACCCGGTCTCCGAGTCGCTGCTCTGCATCCAGTACCTGGACGCCGCGCTGAAAGGCCAGTCGATACCGACCGTGGTCAACATCATCAACCCGTCCACCCGCCCGGCGATCATCAACCAGGCGTACTTGAACTCGCACCCGAACTTTGTGCCGGACTGGACACTGGAGGGCGAGCCAGGGTGAGTTCAGCGGCGGCCGCGCACGTTCGGCTCGTCGAAATCGGCAAGCGGTACTCCGGCACCACGGCGCTCGACAACGTCAGCGTCGTGGTTGCCGGAGGTACCGTGCACGGACTCGTCGGGGCGAACGGCGCCGGGAAGTCAACGCTCGGGAAGATCATCGGAGGCGTGATCCGCCCCGACGACGGACAGCTG
>NZ_JBARCR010000372.1:0-3625 GCF_049794275.1 Trebonia sp. | reverse complement strand
AGCCGGCGCTGCCAGCACACGGTGTGCCAGTGCCGTCTCGACGCGACGCCGGCGTGGTTCGGCCAGACCACGACATGCGCCGTACCAGGGTAGATCTCCTGGTCGCAGCCGGGGCAGCGGTACGCCTTCGTGGCCGCCGCACCAGGGACCGGGCGTACCACCCAGTCACCGTCCGGCCACTCTTCGATCCGCTCGGGGCCCAGCGGTGCGGCCGGGGCGGAGGGCCGGGGTCGCCGGGTCTTGCGCGGACTCACGGACATCAAGCCTATCGGTGTGCTGACGGCATCCGATTGCCACTACAGTGACGTTCCGTGCGGCTGGTAATCGCCCGGTGCAGCGTCGACTATGGCGGCAGGCTCACCGCTCATCTCCCCGAAGCCCTGCGGCTGCTGATCGTCAAAGCCGACGGGTCTGTCCTCGTGCATTCGGACGGCGGCTCCTACAAGCCGCTGAACTGGATGTCGCCGCCATGCCGGCTGTCCGAGGAGCCGGGCAAGTGGACCGTCACGAACAAGGCGGGCGAGACGCTGACGATCACGATCTACGAGACGGTCAGCGACACGTCAGTGGATCTCGGCGTGGACCCCGGCCTGGTCAAGGACGGCGTGGAGGCGCACCTGCAGGCGCTGCTCGCCGGGCAGCTGCACCTCCTCGGCGACGGCTGGCGGCTCATCCGCCGCGAGTACCCGACTCCCATCGGCCCCGTCGACATCATGTGCCGCGACTCCGACGGCACGCACGTCGCCATCGAGATCAAGCGCCGGGGCGAAATCGACGGCGTCGAGCAGTTGACGCGATATCTGGACCTGCTCAACAGGGACCCGCTGCTCGCCCCGGTGCACGGCATCTTCGCCGCCCAGGAGATCAAGCCGCAGGCCCGCGTCCTCGCTGCCGACCGCGGCATCCGCTGCGTCACGCTGAACTACGACACCATGCGCGGCATCGAACCAGAAAACACGCTGTTCTAGCTCCAGCCGGGGTGCGTTCGGTGCCCGCAGCGCCGTGCCACGCCGGTCCGGGCCGTCCGCGCGCCCATTAGGTGGGCTCCAGCATTACCAAGGCCTATTAACGCTGGGGATTTGACCCCGCATAGGGGTCAAATCCCCAGCACTATTGGAGGTTGGTGAGGCTGCGGTCCGTGGGACTCGCGGGGCGCGGCCACGTGGGCCGCTAGTCGTCGTGGAGGGCGGCGGAGACGCGGCGGTGGGCGGCCCAGATTTCTTCCGGGAGGCCGGGGAACTGGGCTAGGTGCTGCTCGCGGAAGCCCATTTCCTGCTGCCAGCGGGCGGTGTCGATGGTCAGCAGCTTGTCCAGGTCGGCGGGGTCTATCTGGAGGCCGTCCAGGTTGAGTTCGTCCTTGGCCGGCAGGATGCCGACCGGGGTCTCCACGCCTGTCACCTCGCCGCTCTTCAGCTGCATCAGCCACAGCAGGGCGCGCAGGTTATCGCGGTAGCCCGGCCACAGGAAGTGGCCGTCCTCCGGGTCGCGCTGGAACCAGTTGACGTGCGCGAAGATCGGCGGCTCGGCGGCACGGTTGATGACATCCAGCCAGTGCGCCGCGTACGGGCCCTCCGGATAGGACATGAACGGGCGCATCGACATCGGGTCGTAGCGGAGCTGGCCGTCGACGCCCTCGGCGGCGAAGGTGGCCTCGGCGCCCAGCGTGAGGCCGTCGTAGACGCCCTCGGCCACGTCCGTGATCGCGCGGATCAGCGGCTCGCGGTCCCTGGTGCGGCCGCCGAAGATGATCGCGTCGATCGGCACGCCGTGCGCGTCGACATAGTCGCTGGCCACGTTCGGCACGTTGGACAGGGTGGTGGTGAACCGGCTGTTCGGGTGGGCCCAGTCGTCGTCCGCCTCCGCCGCGCTGCGGTCGGCGATCGGGTTGCCCTTCCAGTCCAGCCAGCCGTCGAGGTCCGCGGGCGGGTTCTCGGTGCGGCCCTCCCACCAGACCTCGTGCGTCTTGACGTTGTACGCGACGTTGGTGAAGATCGCCCGGGTGCCCGGGGCGATCGAGTCCATCGCCGTCGGGTTCGTCGTCTCGTTGGTGTCCCTGGCCACGCCGAAGACGCCGAACTCGGGGTTCATGCCGTACAGGCGGCCGTCCTCGCCGACCCACAGCCAGGCGATGTCGTCGCCGTAGAACTCCACGTAGTACCGGTCGCCCAGGGCATCGGGCGCCAGCATCATCGCCAGGTTGGTCTTGCCCGAGGCGCTCGGGAAGCCGCCGCAGACGTGGTAGCGCTTGCCCGTCTGCTTGTCGACGATGCCGAGCAGCATGAACTGCTCGCCGAGGAACACGCCGGACCGCCAGCCGTCGTAGGAGGACTGGCGCAGGCCGTGGGCGATCTTGCCGAGCAGCGCGTTGCCGCCGTAGGAGGAGCCGAAGTGCAGAATCGTGCGCTCATCGGCCACGGTGACGAAGTAGCGCTTGTCCTCCGGGGTCCCCTGGCCCAGGTTCTCCAGGTCGCCGGTCACGTGCACGGCGCGGACAAAGCTGCCCGGGTCCTCCAGGTTGTTGATGTGCTCCACGTTCACCCGGGCCATCCGGATCATGTGCAGCACCACACTGCGGTTGTCGGTCAACTGGACGCCGGCGGCGTACTTCTCAAGCGGCGAACCTGGCGGGGCCATCAGGTACGGGATCACGTACATGGTCTTGCCGGCCGAGGCGCCGCGCATCAGCCCGGTGAGCTTCGCCTTCATCTCCGCGGCGGGATGCCAGTTGTTGTACACGCCCTTGTCCGACGGGCGGCTGGTGGCGACAATCGTGCGCTCCTCGGAGCGCGCAGTGTCCTTGTAATAGCTGCGCGAGTAGTAAAGACCCTCACCGGCCGGCGCAATCTCCCCGGCGTCCAGGCTTTCCTGAATCAGGCGCGCGTCATCGGCGCCACTGACGACCTCGATGTTGTCCGGGCCGGTGATCCCGGCCCAGTAGCGCACGTACTCGCGCACCTTCTCGTTCTTCAGCTGGGCGCTTTCCAGAACGTCATCAACATCGATCACGAACTTGGTCCTCTCATCGGACATTGGGTTAGCTTCGCGAAACGCGAAAGTTGCGATCCTCCATCTTGACAGGACTAGGCACCGTAGTGGAGAGAGAGATCCGCCACACCGGGCCGACGGGGTTTGCGGTCAAGGAACAAACGGCGGCAGCCCGGACGGGCGGGCGCGGCCGTTGAGCCAATAGTGCAGGACGGCGACGTCGCCAAGGTGGCGGACCTCGGCCAGGGCCATCGGGTCCGCCGGGCTGTGCGGGTAGGCGGCCGGCAGGCCGAACCTCGGGGCGGCGGGATCCCCCACGAAAAACGGCGCCACGGCGAGACGCAGCTCGTCCGCGAGATCGTCCGCGAGTACGTCGCGCAGGATCCGGGCGCCGCCTTCGACGAGGAGAGTAGCCACCTTACGTTCGGAATGAAGATCTTCGAAGACCCGCACCAGAGACGGCGGGTCCCCGGCGTCGATGACCTCGGCTATCTGGCCGAGCCTCGCCTGGGCGGCGGCAAGGGCGGGCGTGGCGCAGTACACCAGCACAGCGCCGCCGCCGACGGCGAAGAAGCGGGCGGCCGGGTCCAGGTCCCCGGTGGCGGTGACAGTGACCCGCAGCGGGTGCGGCGGCCGGCCG
>NZ_JBARCR010000371.1:0-2760 GCF_049794275.1 Trebonia sp. | reverse complement strand
CGCGCCAGGTGTTCAGGTGCGGCGGGCGGCTCCGGCCGTCCTTGGCGAGGGTGGTCGGGACTTCCACGATCTTCTGGTGCGCGAGGGCGGACTTCACGATCATCTCGCTGGCGAACTCCATGCCGGTCGCCTGCAGGCCGAGCCTGATCGCGCTGTCGCGCCGGAAGCCGCGCAGGCCGCAGTTGACATCGCCGATGTTGGAGCGGAAGAACAGCCGGCCGATGAACGAGAGCACCGGGGTCCCGAGGTAGCGGTGCAGCGGTGGCATCGCGCCGGGCGCTATCCCGCCCTTGAACCGGTTGCCCATCACCAGGTCGGCGCCGTTGCGGAGCTCGGTCACGAACGGCATCAGGTTGCTGAAGTCGTAGCTGTCGTCGGCGTCGCCCATGATCACGTACTCGCCGCGGGCCGCCAGGATGCCGCCCATCAGGGCATTGCCGTAGCCCTTGTCCTGGATGTCGACGACCCGGGCGCCGGCGTCCCTGGCGAGCTGCTGGCTGCCGTCGGTGCTCCCGTTGTCGGCGACCACCACCTCGCCGCTGATGCCGCTGTCCGCGATGAATTTCACGGCTTTGCGCACGCAAGTTGCCACCGTCTCCGCCTCATTGAGGCACGGCATCACGACGGTCAGTTCCACGCGGACTCCCCGCTATGTTCGACACTTCTTTACCAGTTACCCGCGCCCAGGCGAGTAGCCGCATCGGATTACCTACTACCTTGTACAGCGGGTGCACTGCCTGGAGAGCGCCTGCCCGGCACAAGGAGGATACGGGCTTGAAGGTACTACCTACGGGCGTCCAGCGCGCATTGGCGGGAAACAAACTATTCGTCATCCTGATGATTCCGGCCGCGCTGCTCCGTATCGACGCCGAGCTTGGGTACCGCTGGCAGTCCTGGTTCAACGACTCGTGGAACTATGTGGACACCGCGGTCACGCTGAACCTGGACCCGACCAGGCCGTCCGGCTATTCCTTCTACCTGTGGGTGCTCAAGCCCTTCCACAGCTTCGCGCTCGTCACGGTGTCACAGCACATCATGGGCCTGCTGGTCGCCGTGATGATGTACGCGCTCGCCAGGCACCGGTTCGGCACGCCGAAGTGGCTCGCGGCGGTCATGACGCTGCCGGTGCTCTACGACGGGTTCGAGATCCAGCTCGAGCACCTGATCTTGTCCGACACGCTGTTCCTGTTCCTGGCCATGCTGGCGGTCCTGGTGCTGCTGTGGTCGCCGCTGCCGCCGCTGCGTGCCGCCGGGGGCGCCGGGGGCGCTCAGGTGCCGTGGTGGCGGTCGTCCTGGGCGCGCTGCGCGCTGGCCGGGGCGCTGGTCGGGGTGTCCGCGATCGTCAGGACCACCGGGCTGCCGCTGATCCCCGTCTTCGCCGTTTACCTGCTGCTGTGCTTTGGCATGAGCCGGGCCGGCTGGCGGACGCTGGTCTCTGGCGTCGTCGCCTTCGTGGTGCTGGCCGTCGCGCCGGTGGCCGGCTACGCCGGCTGGTACGACCTCCAGCACGGCGCGTTCAACACGAGCGAATCGACCGGCGTGTTCCTCTACTCGCGGGTGATGACGTTCGCCGACTGCGCCAAGATGCAGCTGTCGCCGGACCTGCTGTCGCTGTGCACGACGGTGCCGCCGGCCCAGCGGCCGGTCGCGCAGGCGTACATCTGGACGGCCGCGAGCCCGCTGCACCGGTTCCCGGCGCCGGTGTTCTCCGCGCTGCCTAACTCGCTGGCCCAGCAGTTCGCGATCAAGGCCATCGAGGCCCAGCCTGCGGCGTACGCCCGCGCGGTGTTCGACGACACCTGGCGGTCGTTCGACTGGTCGCGGTCGGTCTTCCCCAACGCGGAGACCTACGACGAGTACCTGTTCGGATATCAGTCGGTGCCGATATCCAGCGGGCACCCCGTGCCCGGCTACTCGTCGTCCGCCGCCGCGTACCTGGCGGGCGGCAACCCGCTGACCGCCGTGGTCAACCCGTTCGCCAGCGCCATCCGGGTCTACCAGCGGTACGTCTGGCTGCCCGGCACGGTCTACGGCCTGCTGCTGCTGGCCGGCCTCGGCGCGATCGTGGCCGGCAGGCGGCGGGTGAGCGTGGACGCGCTGCTGCCGTGGGTGAGCTCCGTGGCGCTGATCGTGGTGCCCGCCGCGACGGCCGAGTTCGACTACCGCTACGTGACGACGGCGGTTCCGTTCGCCTGCCTCGCCCTCGCGATCGCGTTCGGACGGCGGCCCGTCCCTGCTCCGGTCGCCACGCCGGACGCAGAGACCTCACCGGTCAACGGCACGAGCGTCCCATCTGGCGGCGCGACGGGCCTCCCGCGCAGCGTCCCTGGCGGCGGCTCTGGCAACGGCACGGTCCAGTCCGGCCACGACGAGCGTGATTTCGCCCCGGACACCTCCTGACGCTCCGGGCGCCCCCGCTGGGTGAACCGGGTTAGCCGGGTCCGCCCACTCCGCGAGCTCGGCCAGCGTGCCGCGCCTGATCTCCTCGTGCACTTTGGTCAGCTCCCGGCAGACGACCGCGGCGCGGTCGTCGCCGTGTGACCGCCGCAGTTCCTGCAGGGTGGCGGCGAGCCGCCGCGGCGACTCGAAGAACACCTGCGTGCGGGTGTCCGCCGCGAGCTCGGCGAACCTCCGCTCCCGCTCGCCCGGCTTGCGCGGCGGGAAGCCCTCGAAGCAGAACCTGTCGGTGGGCAGCCCGGAGACGGCGAGCGCGGTGACCACCGCGGACGGCCCTGGCACGGCGGTCACCCGGATCCCGGC
>NZ_JBARCR010000370.1:0-1737 GCF_049794275.1 Trebonia sp. | reverse complement strand
GAGTTCGCCCGCGCCTCGTTCGGCGCCGCCGCGGGAGAGGAGCGGCTCGCGGCCGCCGTGCGGGACACCGGGCCTGGCCGGGTCACCGTGTGACGTGCCAGTGCGCCCTGCCGCTGCCGGAGCCGGGCACCGCGGGTGCACTCTCGTATTGTGGCGCCATGACCATGAGCAGAGTCCGGCAGTTGCGGGTCGTCGTCACGGCCGATGACTTCGACCAGGCGGTCGCGTTCTACCGTGACGTCCTCGGGCTCACCGAGCAGGCCGCGTTCCACGGCGACGGAGACGCGCGGGTGGTGATCCTGGACGCCGGGCACGCGACCCTCGAGCTGGCGAACCCGGCCCAGGCGGCCATGATCGACGGCGTGGAGGTCGGGCAGCGGGTCAGCCCGCACATCAGGCTCGCGTTCGAGGTCGATGACGCGCGGGCGGCCACCGCCGGGCTCTCCGCAGCCGGCGCCGAGGTCATCGGCGGGCCTGCCGTCACGCCGTGGAATTCCCTCAACTCCCGGCTGCGGGCACCGGCGGGCGTGCAGCTCACCCTGTTCGAGGAACTCGGCGACTAGATGAGCGCCAGCCTGACGGCGATCAGCAGCATCGTCGCGGCGATGAGCAGGTCAAGGACCTGCCAGGCGCGCGCGGTGGCGAGCAGCGGGGCGAGCAGCCGGGCGCCGTATCCCAGGCTGGTGAACCACAGCACGCTCGCCAGGCCGGCGCCGGCGGCGAACCACCAGCGGCCCGACGGGCCGTGCGCGTTCGCGATCGAGCCGATGAGCACCACGGTGTCGAGGTAGACGTTCGGGTTGAGCCAGGTGAACGCCAGCGTCTGGCGCACCACCGCGTGCCGGGAACGCGGGTCGTCCGGCGCCGCCCGCAGCGCGTCCCCGCGCCGGGCGCGCCATGCCGAGGACAGCCCGTACCACGCGAGGAACGCGACCCCGAACCAGCGCACGACCACCAGCGCCCATCCCGCGTGCTGCACCACGGCGCCGATCCCGCTCACCCCGGCGGCGATGAGCGCGAGATCGGACAGCGTGCAGATCGCGACGATCACGCCGACGCGCATCCGGCGCAGTCCCTGGCGCAGCAGGTAGGCGTTCTGCGCGCCGATCACGACGATCAGGGAGAGTCCGGTCAGCAGCCCATCAAGAGCGTTGGTCACGGCTTCGACGCTAGGCGGCCGGCAGTGTGAAGGCAAACGAATGTTTCTACTGATCGGTTAGCTGTGCTTAACTTGTCGCCGTGGACCTCAACCCGGGCCAGCTGGACGCCCTGGTCGCCATCGCCGAGCACGGAAGCTTCGAGGCGGCCGCCAGGGAGCTGCACATCACCCCGAGCGCGGTCAGCCAGCGGGTCCGCGCGCTGGAGGCGATAGCGGGCCAGGTGCTGGTCAGCCGGGGCGCGCCGTGCCGGCCGACACCGCACGGCGAGCGGCTGGTGCGCCTCGGCAGGCAGACGCGGCTGCTGTACGACGAGGCGAGCGAGGCGCTCGGCGCGGTGACCACCGTGGAGCTGCCGGTGGCGGTCAACGCCGACTCCCTGACCACCTGGTTCCGCGACGTGCTCGCGACGGCGGCGGGGTGGGATGGCACCGCGATCCGGCTGCAGGTGGACGACCAGGCCTACTCGCAGCAGCTGCTGCGCAGCGGCGACGTGCTCGCCGCGGTGACCAGCGATCCAGAGGCGGTGCAGGGGTGCTCCGTCGAGCCGCTTGGCGCGCTGCGCTACGTGCCCGCGGCC
>NZ_JBARCR010000369.1:0-1882 GCF_049794275.1 Trebonia sp. | reverse complement strand
GTACCAAGACGGCGCCTGGCTCGTCGAGCTCGCCAGCGTCGCCGCGCCCGACGGGGTTGGGCCGGCCGTGGCCGGCGCGCTCGGCGCGGTGGCGTCTGCGCTCAGGAGCCCTCAGCCTCCGGGATCGGCTGTGCAGCTCATCGTGCGCCACCTGGCCGGACGGTCGCTGGTCGTTGTCCTGGACAACTGCGAGCACGTCATCGCCGAGGCGGCCGCGCTGGCCGACACCCTCGCCGGGGCCGTGCCGGGTCTCCGGCTGATCGCCACGAGCCGTGAGGCGCTCGGCATACCTGGGGAAGTCCTGGTGCCGGTGGGCGGCCTGGCCATCCCGGCCGCCGTGGAGCTGTTCGCCGACCGCGCCCGGGCCGTGCAGCCCGGCTTCCTCGCGGATGGGCCGGCCAGCGATGTCATCGAGGACATCTGCCGCCGGCTGGACGGCCTGCCCCTGGCCGTCGAGCTCGCCGCCGCCCGGCTCCGTGCGCTGCCGCTGGCCACCGTGGCGGAACGGCTCGACGACCGCTTCCGGCTGCTCACCGGCGGCGCCCGCACCGCCCTGCCCCGCCAGCAAACCCTGCGGGCAGTGGTGGACTGGAGCTACGACCTGCTGTTCGAGGACGAACGCCGCCTGTTCGCCCGGCTCGCCGCCTTCACCGGCGGCTGCGATCTCGCCGCAGCCGAAGCCATCTGCGCCGACGACCAGGTCCCGGCCGGTGAGATCCTCGATGTGCTGAGCCGGCTGGTCGACAAGTCCCTCGTCACTGGCCCCGGTGCCGGTGCCGGTGGTGAAGCCCGGTTCAGCCAGCTCCAGACGCTGTGGCAGTACGGCCGGGACCGCCTCGGGGAATCCGGCGAAGCTGACGCGATGCACGCCAGGCACGGCTCCTATTACCGGCAGATGGCCACCGAGGCGCACGATGGCCTGCGCGGCGCCACCGGGCCGATATGGCGGGATCGTCTGGCCTCGGAGTCGGGTAACCTGCGGGCCGCGCTCGACTGGTTCATCAGCAACGGGAACGCTGATGCGGCGCTGTCGCTCACGTCAGGCATAGCCTGGTTGTGGTTCATTAACGGCGACTTCGCCGAAGGAGCCCGCTGGCTCGGTGATGCGCTCGGCGCCAGCGGGCAGCGCCATCCCGGCCTGGGAGCGACCGCCCACGTCTGGCACGGCTATTGCGTGGGCATGTCGTCCAGCCCGGCGGCGGGCGTCGTTGAATGCGAGGAGGCCGTCGTCGCGCTGAGGGCCGGCGGTGACCGGGGTCGCCTGACGGAGGCGCTGGTGCTCTGCGCGACGGTACTGGGGTTCGCGCACCAGTTCCGGCGATCACTCGAAACCCTGGGCGAGGCACGGGATCTGCTGAAACCAGCTCGCGACGGCTGGCTCCTCGCGATCCACGACTTGATAGTCGCCTGGAACCTGGTGTCGCTGGGGCGGCTGGAGGACGCGGAGCCAGCCGCCCGTTCGAGCCTCGAGCGCTTCGACGCCGAGGGAGAGGTCCTGGTGGTCGTCACTCCGCTGAACGCCCTGGCCAGCATCGCCGAGGCCCGGGGGGACCTTGATGCTGCCGCGGCAGCCTACGAGGCGCTGCTGGAGCGCTGCCGGGCCACCGGCCAGCCTCTGCAGGTGCCGTTCAGCCTGGTCGCTTTGGCCGCGCTGCGGGCCAGGCAAGGTGACGACGCCGCAGCCGACGGGCTCTACCAGGAGGCGATCGGGTGCAGCGTCAACCCGTGGCTGTCGGCTGACGCCATGGTCGGCCAGGCGGCGGCCGTCCGACGGCTCGGTGATCTGGCGCGGGCACGGGCGCTGCTCGACGCGGCAGGAAGCCACTACCGGCACGTCGATCTCCCGGCCGGCCCGCCTCGTGTGCTCGCGGGCCTGGCGTGG
>NZ_JBARCR010000368.1:0-5306 GCF_049794275.1 Trebonia sp. | reverse complement strand
GCGCCGGCGAGCCCGTAGTGGTAGGCGGCGACCCGGCGCACGCCCGGGCTCAGCCGGCTGAGCGCGGCTTCCGTCGCCGGACCGACCAGGTCACGCGCCACGGCAACGCCTGCGGGCATCACGACCGTCACGAGCGCACCTCCCTCACAGAGTCAACTGTGTTCACTTGTTCGTTAGTCAATTCGCTCACTGCATCCTCGTTGTCAGCTTGCTCGTGGAGGGCGATGACCGCGCTGAGACCGCTGCGGACGGCGCCTTCCATCGTGTCGGGCCAGCCCGTGTCGGTCCACGAGCCGGCGAGCGTCAGGCCAGGAAGGTCTGTCGCGGCCTGCGGCCGGAGCCGGGCCGTCCCCGGCACCTGGCGGAACGTGGCCCGCCGCTCCCTGGTGACGAAGAACTCCGTCACCGTCGCCTCGCGCGCCGCGGGGAACAGCTCCGCGAGCGCGGGCACGAACTGCTCGCGCAGCGCCGCCGCCGGGACGTCCACGTACTCGTCCGCGGCCGACAGCGAGATCGCCAGGTACTGCCCGTCGTCGCCGCGGGCGTGCATCCCGGATATCCGGGTGCGGTCGAACACCCACTGCACCGGCGAGTCGACCGCGGCCGCGAACGGCACGTCCATGACCTTCCTGTCATAGATCACGTGCACGTTCACGATCGGCGCGGCGCCGAGCCCGGCCCAGCCGTCCACCGTCTCGGCGGGCAGCGCGCCGCGCGGGATCAGCCGGGCGGCCGCCTCGTGCGGCACCGCGAGGAGCACGGCGTCGGCGGAGAGAATGTCCTCGCCTTCCGCGGTGCGGCCGATCTGGACGGCGAACTCGTTCGGGCCCTTCGCCTCGATGGCGGCGACCTTGGTGTTCAGCCGGACGGTGGCGCCCAGCTTGCCGAGCAGCCGTTCGGCCGCGGCACCGTGCAGCTCGCCGAGCGACAGGGCCGGCACGCCGATGTCGGCGGCGTCCGCGTCGCCGAGCAGGCCGGTCTGCGCCACCTTCCCGGCCAGCGCGAGCGAGCCGTCGTCGCCAGGGACGTTCAGCGTGGAGATGAAGAACAGGTCCCACAGCGTGCGGCGGGTGCGCTCGTCCTGCCCGCGGGCCGCGAGCCAGTCACCGAGCCGCTGCTCGTCCGTCGCCGGGTCCGCCAGCTTCAGGCGGCGGAAGCCCAGAGCCGCGCGAGAAAGCCGCGTACGTTCGGGATAACTCAGGAACGGATACCGGAGGAGAGCCGGCAGCATGTGCAGCGGCGCGGGGACGCGACCCCTCTTCAGCCGCGCGCGGCGCTGCGGGGAGACCACGGTCACGTCGAAGCGGGGCTGCAGCGGGGCGTGCGCCCCCATGCCGAGCCGGTCGAGCAGGCCGCGATAGGCGGTGCAGCACCGCAAGAACACGTGCTGGCCGGTGTCGATCACCAGGTCGTCCCTGGTGAACGACATCGTGGCGCCGCCGAGCCGCGGCTTGGCCTCGAGCAGCGTGACGTCCGCGTCGCCCTGGGCGAGCGCGACGGCGGCCGTGATCCCGGCCAGGCCGCCGCCAACGACAACCACCTTCACTGGGCCGCTCCCTTGCGGTACTTCCAGCGGTCGAGGCCGGCCAGCGCCTGGGCGGCGACCAGGGCCTTCTCTCCGCCAGGGAGCGACATCCTGCCCTCGAGCACGGCGCTTGGCTGGCTGGCGATGCGCTCGAGGAGGCGACGGTAGATGCCGGCCATCGCCCCCGTGCACGCCGCGCTGCGGCGGTCGATGGTGGCGAGCAGCCGCATCCCCGAGGCGTACCACTCCCTGGCGCGGGCCGCCTCGAACTCCACCAGGCCGGCGAACCTGGCCTGCATCGCAGCGTCGGGGAACGGCTCTGGCTGGCCGAACGGCGCGAACTCGATGCCGAACTTGGCCAGGTCCTCCTCAGGGAGGTAAATGCGGCCGTTCAGGTAGTCCTCGCGGACGTCCCGCAGGATGTTGGTGAGCTGCAGCGCGACCCCCAGGTCGTCGGCCATCTTGGCCTGCTTCTCCGGCTGGGTCGCGCCGTATATGCCAAGCGACAGCCGGCCGATCGAGCCCGCCACGCACTGGCAGTACCAGAGCAGGTCGTCGAACGTCTTGTAGCTGGCGCCGTTCACGTCGGCGAGGCAGCCGTCGATTAGCTCGCCGAACGCGGCGAGCGGCACCCCGAACCGCGGTCCCGCATCGGTCAGCGCGACGAGCACCGGGTCACTGTCGTCCGGGCTGTCCCCGGCGGCCAGCGCCTGCACCTGGACGCGCGCCGCTTCGAGCCGCGCCGTCTTGTCGGCGGCGGGCAGGTCACCGTCGCCGATGTCGTCGATCCGCCTGGCGAACGCGTAGACCGCGGTGAGCGCGCGCCGCTTGGGCGGCGGCAGCAGCCGGATGCCGTAGGCGAAGTTCCTGGCCTGCTCCCAGGTAATCCTTTCGCACGCGGCATACGCCTCGTCCGCGTCCACGTTCACCTCCCCCTGACGTAGCTGCCGGCCATGTTCGCCAGCGTCGCTGCCTTGCCCGGCTTCGGCGTCGTGCGCAGCACGTCGTAGCCGGCCTGCCTGATCGCCCGCAGCGCGGCGCGGCCGCCAGCCAGGTACCCGGCGATCGCGAGCCGCGCGGCGCCATGAAGCGTGCCGACCAGCGGCGCGCCCTCGCCGAGCAGCTCCGCCGCGCGGTTCACCTCGAACGTCATGAGCGTGACCACGTTCGGGCCCGCCGCGGGCCGCGCCAGGTCGGCCTCGGTGACGCCGAAGCGCTCGAGGTCTTCGCGCGGCAGGTAAATCCTGCCGTTGCGCAGGTCCTCGGCCACGTCCTGCCAGTGCTCGACGAGCTGCAGGGCAGTGCAGATGCTATCCGACAGGCGCAGCCGCTCCGGTGTCGCGGCGCCCATGATGTAGAGCACGACCTGGCCGACCGGGTTCGCGGACAGCTCGCAGTACTTCGCCAGGTCGTCGTAGGTCTCGTAGCGCTTGACGAGCTGGTCCTGCCGGTTGGCCTGGATGAGGTCGTCGAACGGCTGGCGCGGGACGCCGCACTCCTCGACGGTCTTTTTCAGGGCCTGGATGGCGTCGAGGGACGGCTCGCCGCCGTCGTAGATCGCGGCGACGTCCGCCTGCAGGTCGTCGAGGAGCTTGAGGCGGGTGGCCGTGATCGTCTCCTCAGTCGCGCCGGCGGGCAGGCCGGGCAGCGGCTCGTCGCCAAGGTCGTCGGTGAGCCTCGCGAAGCCGTACAGCGCGGTGAGGTTCGCCCGCCAGCGGGCTGGCAGCACGCGGAGGGCCACCGGGAAGTTCTCCCCGGAAGCCTTCGCCGCGACCGCAAGCGAGACCTCGGCCGCGACCGCGATGCCGGGCGCGGGGGTCTCCGCTTCGGGCGCCGCCACCTCCTCGTCTAGGCCGCCCGTCCCCGCTCGGCCTGTCGTTCCGCCAGCCACCCGTCTATTTCCCCACAGGTTAGAAGTAATTGCAAACAATGACGTACGCGTCACCTGACGTCGATGTCGGAGAAGTGTGACGGCTATGTCAGCTAAACTCCGACAGCCGCCACTGGTGGTCACGCATTGCGCGTCTATTTAGTTTGCATCAGTCAATGTACATATGCTAGGGAATGCGCGCAAGTGCAGCAATACCTATGGTGAACTGGGAAGACTCACTCGTTCAGACTGGCCCGCTGGGCTTAGGCGACGACCGGAAGGGGACGCCGGCTAACGGCGGAAGGCCGTTCCGCCGTCCCCTAACTGACTGATTTCCTGTCGCTTCAGAGAGCTACGGAAAAATTGCGGAGAAGACACATCTCGGAAACATTCTGACTCGCCGTGCCGCAGTGACCGCGCGCCGTATACTGGCCGGCTAGCAGCGGCCCGCGGGTCCGCGTTACGAGCGCCAGATCACGACGAGGGCGCAGTCGTCGGAGCTCCCGACGGCGCGCTGCATGGTGGTGACCAGTTCCGGGGCGCCGCTCTGGAAACCGGTCACCACCAGGCGCTCGGCCTCGCCGAGCAGTCGCTCGATGCCCTCGTCGATGTCCTGACGCGGGGCCTCTACCAGCCCGTCGGTGTAGAGCATGATCGCGTCGCCGCGACGGAGCACGCCCTCGTCGGGGATGTCGTGAGCGCCGGCCAGGTCAGGGACCACGCCGAGCACGATGCCGCGCGCGCCGCTGACCCGCCACTGGCCCGTGTTGGCGTTGAAGCGGGCAGCGGGCGGGTGCCCGGCCGAGGCCAGCGTGTACTCCCCGGAGGCCAGGTCGACCGTCAGGTGGACCGCGGTGACGAACCCCTCGGGGGCCTTGCCGCGCCGCAGGTAGGCGTTGCACGCGGGCAGGAACCGCTCTCTGGGCACCGACCCGAGCATGCCGCCGAACGCCCCGGAAAGCAGCAGCGCCCTGGTGGCCGCGTCCATCCCCTTGCCCGACACGTCGACGAGCGCCACTTCAAGGGTCTTGCCGTCGCTGTAAGAGACCACGAAGTCCCCGCCGAACGACGAGCCGCCCGCGGGCCTGAGCACCACGGCCGACCCCCAGCCGTCACCGAGGTCCGGCAGCGTGCCCTGCGCGCGGATGCGGTCCCGCAGCTCGATCATCATCCGGTCCGCGCGCAGCCCGCGGGTGCCCAGCTTGCCCCTGGTGTTGGCGAGGACGTCGGCGAAGACCGCGGTCACCGCGATGGTCGCGACGATCCCGGCCCCCGCCTTGTCCTCGATCACGTCGTAGGCGAGGCCGGCCGCCACGATGACGAACATGATCCGCAGCGCCCTGGGCCACAGCAGCAGCCCGCCGCACAGGATCGGCAAGATCAGCACGCCGGGCGAGAACCACCACGCGGAAACGTGCACCGCGGCGATCGAGATCACGACCGCGACCAGGGTTAGCCCGGCCGCGACCCGCCGGTTCCTGGTGATGAACTGCTTCCTGACCTGATCCCATGTGCGCCTGCCCGCGGAACGCAGGCCGCGCGGTAGCGCGCGCACTGCGGAGAGGGGGGCGGACACAGTCATGACGCGGGCAGGTTATCCGCAGATCGTTGCGATCGCACGCGCTGCTACGCTCCTTCTCCCCGCCGTACTGCCCGGCTGCCGAATTCCATTGGCGTTGCCGGGGTGAGCTGGATCGAAGTCCATCATGGCAGACCCGGAGCCGATCCGTCCGGTTACCAAGAACGAGTTCACTGCCAGCTGACCTGGCCCGGCGCGCATCATCGCGTGCCGCTAGGGCAAGCTAGAGTCCGTGGTGAGCATGAAGATCACGCTGAGCGCTGCCATGCGGGCCAGAGACGTATCGCGGCCCCGGCCTGAGCAGCTGGCCGAGGCGGCCGTCAGGGAAGAAC
>NZ_JBARCR010000367.1:0-13034 GCF_049794275.1 Trebonia sp. | reverse complement strand
GGCCCGATGGTTACCCCGGTGCCCCCGGCACCCCTGGCGCGCCGGGTGGCCCCAGGCCGCGACGGCGGCGGCGGCGCCGCCGCTGGACCATGGTCGTCTTCGGCGTCATCGTCGTGCTCATCCTGCTCGTGATCGGTGACCGGGTGGCGCTGGCGGTCGCCGAGAACGACATGGCCGACCAGTTCGTCTCGAACGGGCTTCCAGTCAAGCCGTCGGTGACGATCGAAGGCTTCCCGTTCCTCACCCAGCTCGCCGCGCGCGACCTCCGCAAGGTCGACATCTCCGCGAGCAACATCCCGGCCGGCCCGGTGACGATCACCAGCGCGACTGGCACGCTCAACGGGCTGCACTTCAACTCGTCCTTCAACAGCGCGACCGTCGATCACATGACCGTGACGATCTTCGTGTCGTTCGCCGCGCTCGCCGGGGCGGGCGGCCTTGGCAACGTGGCCAACCTGACGATCACCCCCGCGGGGCCGAACCTGCTGAAGATCACCGGCAGTCTCGGCGGGGTGCTCAGCGACACAGAGGAAGCGAAGATCACGCAGTCCGGCCCGCAGCAGATCAGCGTCCAGGCGGTCAACAACGGCGGCGCGCTGAGTGGCGTGCTGAGTCAATTCGGCAGCTATACCTTCAACCTCCCGAAGGGGGTCCCGGCCAGCCTGCGCATCACCGGCCTGACCCTCAACGCGCAGGGCCTGACCGCGACAGCGGCCGCCGATAACGCGAAACTCAGCCAATCCTCAGCCTAAAACCCGCCGGCCCCCGTTATTCGCGATTACGCGGGCTTTTGTGTGCACTAACGACCAAAAGTCATCATCAGGAAATATTCAGCAACGGGTTCTGCCTCGTTGCGCGCGACGCGGGCAGTCCTCTGGGGCCGGTATAAACGATGGTGCACCGGAGCCAGGGAACCGAGGTAGACGTGTACCCGAACCAACCACGATCACAGGGCGGCTGGCCGGACCAGCCCCCTCAGTACTCCGGACGACCCGGTGATGACGAGGCCAGATTCGGGCCTGGCCAGCGCCAGGAGGTGCGGCCTCTCCCGCCCCGCAGGCGGCGCCGCAGGGGCTGGATCGGGCTGCTCATCGTGCTCGTCGTGCTCGCGGTGCTCTTCGTCATCGGCGACCAGGTGGCCAAGGCGTACGCGCAGAACACGATCGCCAGCAAGATTGAGTCGTCGTCGGGGATGTCCGCGAAGCCGTCGGTCAGCATCGAGGGCTTCCCGTTCCTGACCCAGGTCGCCGCGCACGACGTCGGGGTAATCGACATCAGCGCGAGCAATGTCCCTGCGGGCAAGTTCGACATCAGCAGCGTCAAGGCCAAGGCGACCGGGGTGCACCTCAACTCGTCCTTCAGCGGCGCGACGGTCGACCAGATCAACGGCACCGCGCTCATCACGTTCGCGTCGCTCGAGCAGGGCCTCGGCCTGCAGGGTGTCGCATCGATCAGCGCGGACCCGGCCGACGGGCCTAACGCGGTGAAGCTGAGCGCCGGCGCCATCGGCTCTGTCACGGGCAAGGTCGACCTGACCGCGCCGAACGAGGTCACTATCCAGATGGGCTCCCTCAGCGGCCTCGCCTCGCTGCTCAACGGCGTGCTGCCGCTCCAGACCCAGACCATCCAGATCCCGGCGCTGCCCATGGGGCTGGTGGTCCGCAGCGTTTCAGTGACCAGTCAGGGCATCGTGGCGACCGCCTCGGCGCAGCACACCACGCTGACCCAGTAGCCTCACGGGACCGGGGGCAGCGCCGCGCGGATCTTCTCCGCGTACTGCTCGGCCGGATGTTCGGCGTCGTACCGCTGCCGGGGGCCCAGCCAGAACCGCAGTCCGTCCTTGAAGTTGCGCGGTATCACGTGCAGGTGCAGATGCGGCACGGACTGGCTGACCACGTTGTTCACGAGTATCATCGACCCCGCCGCGCCAAGCCCGTCCTCAACGCCCCGCTCCAGCCGCTGCGCGGTCATCAGGAACTCGCCGGCGAGCTCAGCCGGCAGGTCGGACAGCAGCCTCATGTGGTCCTTGGGCACCAGCAGCGTATGCCCGAGGAACAGCGGCCGGTGATCCAGGAACGCGAGCAGGCTGCCGGTCTCCAGAACCCTGACGGCTGGCGTCTCCCCCCGGATGATGGCGCAGAACGCGCAGTTCGCCACGGTGGGGGCCATGAGCCCGCAGTCTACTGGCCCTGGGAGGAGCGGAGATGACCCTGATTTAGCCCCAGAACGCCCGGCAGCCACCACTAAACTGTGGCATTGTGGTCGACACATGCACTAAGGGGAAGATATCGGAACTCCTCGTTGAACCAGCGCTCGTTGGCCCATAATTGGCAAGAGCGCACCGTGCACCAATCTTCAGGAGTCGCCCGTGACACCCGGCAAAAGGGGAGGCCGTAAGGCAGCGCCGGTAGTAGTCGACATGAACTCGAACTCGTCGGTACGAACCCTGATCCTCGGAATAGATCGTTCCGGCCGGATCGTCCAGCACGACCGGACTGCTCCGAAGATTCTGGCATGTTCCGCGGGCAACCTGCTCGGAGTTCACCTCAGCGACATCACCACAAGCGATGCGGTCAGCACACTGCTCGATGCCGTGAAGTCGGACCGGGAAGGAAACGCCGTCCTGACGGTCGGGCTCGCCAACGGCGGTACGGCCGACGCGGTCGTCACCGCCAAGCCGATGCAGACCGGTGACAGCAACGTGGCGGCCTTCGTCATCCTGCAGATGCCGGTGCCCAGCGCCGAGCGCTTCGTGGATCCCGCCGTCATCCGCGACATGCTGCTGCGCGACACGTTCGCCGGCATCGACGACACGCTGGACTTCAGCGACCTCGCGGAAAAGCTGATGGCCCGGCTGGTACCCGCCTTCTGCACCTCGGCCGAGCTGCTGGTGCTCGAGCGCATCGTCGGGGACAACGAGATCCCCGACGACGGTCCCGACGGGACCGCCGCGCTACGGCGCCTGTCCGTCGTGAACGACCAGCAGAATCTCGCCTGGCTCGCCGCCTTCCCGATCGGCGAGATCCTCAGGTACCCGGAGGCGTCGCCCTACGCGCGCTGCCTCGCGTCGGGCCAGCCGGTGCTCGAGCAGGCGCTCACCGCGGACGCGGCGCGCAAGCTGGCCAGGGTCTGGCGGCGCAAGCCGGTCGCCAGCCTGCTGTCCGACGTGTCGATGCTGCTGCTGCCCATCGTGGGCAAGGACGCCACACTCGGGTTCTTCTACTGCGTCAGGCAGGCCGGCACCCGCCGCTTCGACCGGTACGACATGGACATGGGCATGGAGTTCGCCTCTCGCGCCGCCGTGTTCTTCGACAACGCGGGCCGGTACAAGCGGGAGCACGCCACCGCGCTGATGCTGCAACGCTCCATGCTGCCCACCGGGCTGTCCGCGCCGTCGTCCGTCGAGGTCAAGCACCGGTACCTGCCGGGCAGCCAGCTCGTCGAGGTCGGCGGCGACTGGTACGAGTCGATCAAGCTTCCCGGGGCGCGCGTCGCCCTGGTGATCGGCGACGTGGCCGGGCACGGGGTGCGGGCCGCGGTCACTATGGGCCGACTGCGCACCGCCATCCAGACCCTCGCGATGCTCGAACTGCCGCCCGCCGAGTCGCTGCAGCAACTCGACGAGCTCATGCAGACGATCGGCGCTCGCGAGCCGCACTTCGCGACCTGCGCGTACGCGGTCTACGACGCGGTGACCGGGGAGTGCGAGCTCGCCGTGGCAGGCCACCTGCCGCCGCTCGTCGTGCACCCGGACGGCCGCAGCGAGCTGCTCGAGGTCGTCCCTTCGCCGCCGCTCGGCGTGGGCGAAGGGACGATCGAGACCAAGCGGTTCACCGTCGAGGACGGCAGCCTGTTCGTGCTGTACACCGACGGCCTGGTGGAGAGCAGGGACAGAGACATCACTGAAGGGCTCGACCGGCTGCAGAGCGCGTTCGGCCCCGGCTCGCCAGAGGCCGACCTCGAGGACCTGTGCAAGACCTCCCTGGACGGTGTCTACTCCGACGCGCAGCGCGACGACATCGCGGTGCTCATCGCCAAGCTGCGCCGCATTCCGGAAGAGAACCGGCACTCCTGGACGCTGGAACCCGAGTTCTCCTCGGTGCGGATGGCGCGGTCCATGATCAGGGACCCGCTGAAGCGCTGGGGTCTCGAAGACCTGATCCCCGTTACGGAACTGCTGGTCTCCGAGCTGGTCACCAACGCGATCAAGTACGCCAAGGGCGAGATCCTGCTGCGGCTGATCCTGGAGTCCGGCAGCCTGGCCTGTGAGGTGCACGACTCCTCGCCGGCCCTCCCCCGGGTGCTGCAGGTGGACAGGGACGCGGAAAACGGGCGCGGGCTGCACGTCGTGTCGCAGCTCGCCACCCGCTGGGGGGCGCGGCGCACCCACACGGGCAAGGTCGTGTGGTGCGAGCAGACGCTCTCTGCGACCATGATTGCGGCGCTGAGCGCCGCGGACGAGATCGCCGCCGAGATCGACGAGCCGATCCCGGTACCGGTCCCCTGACGAGAGACACCACGGGCCCGTTCAGGCTCTGCTAGCCCGGGGGGACGACCCCCCCGGAACCCCCCGCTGCATGCCCGATCTTGCGATCGTATCGGGCATGCGACGGCGCAGTCCGATCCCGAACGGGTCCGTTCCATTGCCTCTTACTCCACGGTCACGCTCTTGGCGAGGTTGCGCGGCTTGTCGATGTCGCGGCCCAGCTTGGCGGCGGCGTGGTAGGCGAGGATCTGCAGCGGGACGTTCAGCAGGATCGGCTCGAGCTCCGGTTCGGCCCGCGGCACGCGGATGGTGGCGTCGGCCAGCCCCTCAGGGATGTCGGTGCTCGTCAGCGCGATGACGGGACCGCCGCGCGCCTTGATCTGCTCGATCGTGGACAGGTTCTTGGCGACCAGGTCGTCGCTCGGGATGATCACCACGCTCGGCATCTCGCGGGCGATGAGCGCCAGCGGGCCGTGCTTCAGCTCGCCGGCCTGGTAGGCCTCGGCGTGCACGTAGGAGATCTCCTTGAGCTTCTGCGCCCCCTCGCGGGCCACCGGCCAGCCGCGGACCCGGCCGATGAAGAACATGTGGTCGGCGGCCGCGTACTGGTGCGCGATCGTCGCGATGTCATCTTCGGCGTTGAGCATCCTGCTGACCTGTTCCGGCAGGTTCCGCAGGCCGTTGACGACGCGCTGGCCGTTCGCGGCGGACATGTCGCGGACCCGGCCGAGGAGCAGGGCGAGCAGCGCGAAGTTGACGGCCATGTTCGTGAGGGCCTTCGTTGAGGCGACCGCCACCTCCGGGCCGGCGTGCAGGAAGATCCCGTGCCCGCACTCGCGCCCGATCGCGCTGCCGACGACGTTGACCGCGCCGATGACCTGGCCGCCCTTGCGCTTGAGCTCCTGCACGGCCATCAGCGTGTCGATCGTCTCCCCCGACTGGCTGACCGCGACGTACAGCGTGTCCGGGTCCACGACGGGGCTCCGGTAGCGGAACTCGCTGGCCGGCTCGGCGTCGGCGGGGATGCGGGCCAGCTCCTCGACCAGCGCCGCGCCCATCTGGCCGGCGTAGTAGGCGGACCCGCAGCCGAGGAACTTGACGTTCTTGATGTTCCGCAACTGGCGGGCGTCCAGGTTGATGCCGCCGAGCCGCGCCGTGGCGAAACGGTCGTCCAGGCGGCCTCGCAGCGCGCGGCGCAGCGCGTCGGGCTGCTCGTGGATCTCCTTGCGCATGTAGTCGCTGTACTCGCCGAGCTCGTAGTCGCCGGCGTCGGCGTCCACGGTGGTCGGCGTCTTGTTGTCGCTGTTATCGGTGCCGGTCAGCGTCTTGGTGTGGTAGGCGCTCGCCGTTATCGTGGCGATCTCGCCGTCCTCCAGGTAGATCACCTGCCGGGTGTAGCGGACCAGGGCGGACACGTCGGAGGCGACGAACATCTCGTTCTCGCCCAGGCCGAGCACGATCGGGCTGCCGTTGCGGGCGACCACAAGCTGGTCAGGGTTCTTGATGTCGAGGACGACCAGGCCGTAGGCGCCCTCGACGCGGTGCAGCGTGCGGATGACGGCGTCCTCGAGCGTCACGTCCTCGCGCTCCGCCAGCTCGGCGGCGATCATGTGCGCGAGCGCCTCGGTGTCGGTGTCGGTGACGAGCCGCACGCCGCTGGCCTGCAGCTGGTCCCTGAGCTGTTCGGCGTTCTCGATGATGCCGTTGTGCACGATCGCCACGCGGGCGGCGGTGTCGGTGTGCGGGTGGGCGTTGGTCTCGTTCGGCTCACCGTGGGTGGCCCAGCGAGTGTGCCCGATGCCGATGGTGGACTTGGCTGTCTGCCCGCTGAGCTTGTCCCGCAGATCCTGGACGCGGCCCGCCGTCTTGGTGACCCGCAGCCGGCCCCGGTGCATGACCGCGAGGCCCGCCGAGTCGTAGCCCCGGTACTCCAGCCGGTGCAGCCCCTCGATCAGGACCGGCGTCGCGTCGCGTTTCCCCACATACCCAACGATCCCGCACACGTTGCGTTCCCCTCTTCCTTGGCCGGTCCTCGCCCCATCGCGGGACCGGCTTTGTCCTTGCCAGCCGCCCGAGTTCCCCTCCGGCTGTTGGTCAGCCGTATACCATGCGCCTCAGCTGGCGTTCGGTGAGCTCCGGGGCCCCGAAGCTGCGGGCGCCCAGTTCGGCCGCGAGCAGCGGCCAGATCTCGTCGTTTTTCCAGTTCTTGTCTTTGAGCTCGGCGTGCCGCCGCCTGACGTACGCCTCGACGGTCTCGCTGAAGTAGGCGTTGACGTCCGCCACCACCCGGGTCGCGGTCGCCTCCGACAGCCCGGTAGACGCCGCGACGTGGCGGACCAAATCCTCCGGGTATGTCTCGTTCACTAGCGTCCCCTGGCTTGCCGGTGCTTTCCTGCCCGATTCCGGGCAGGAAAGCTCGCGTTCTTGCCGCTTGCGGCGTCAGTTTACCCCTAAGTGGGATCGGTGACGCGTGTTTGGGGCGATAAGCGCGAGGCTGTGCAGGACGCCGTCCCATGGGAACAAAACGTTCAGGACTGCCCAAGAGTTCCGTTCCGGCCAGCGCGGCCCCAAGCCGCGCCTCATCAAGGGCGCGACTGGGCGGAAGATTAGTGCCCGCCTGGGCGGGAGTTGCGGCCGACCGCCACTAGTGGGCGGGGAGCGGTGGCGGCCGGCCGCGAGGGTGGGCACCGTGCGCTGTGGCGTGGTGCACTGTTGAAGAAACGCCAGCCACGCGTCAGGCGTTACGGCTGTGGTCGGCCCGGCGCGCCTGATCCGCGCCTAATCCGCGGCTTCGGGAAGCTCCCTGGGGCCACGGGCGCCGAACCGGCGCTCGATGCCGAACGCCCGCCATACGAACACCGCGACCGCCCACGTCGCCGCGAACAGGCCGACGATGAGGAAGCCGAGCGTGTTGATGTTCAGCCCTTCGACCCAGGTCCAGAACGGGCCGCCGAGGCTGAACTCCTGGCCCATGAGGCCCGCCAGCTCTACGGTCCCGATCATCAACGCGACCGCGACGGACAGCGCGGTGATCGCGATGTTGTAGTAGACCTTGCGTACCGGGTTGGAGAACGCCCACCCGTAGGCGAAGTTCATGAACGAGCCGTCGATCGTGTCGAGCAGCGACATCCCGGCCGCGAACAGCACCGGCAGGCACAAGATCGCGTACCAGGGCAGCCCGCTGGCCGCGCCGGTCCCGGCCAGCACGAGGAACGCGACCTCGGTCGCGGTGTCGAAGCCGAGCCCGAACAGCAGGCCGACGCCGTACATCTGGCGGGGCCGGCGTATGGAACGCATCAGCTTGCCGAAGATCCTGTTGAGGAAGCCGCGCTCGTTCAGATGACTCTCGAGGGTTTTCTCGTCGAAGCGACCCCGCCGCAGATCCCTGAACACCTTGAGAATGCCCATGAGCACGACAATGTTGATCGCGGCGATGAGGTAGAGGAAGACGCCGGACACGCCGGTGCCGACGACGGTGGTGAGCTGGTGCAGGCCGGACGAGCCGTTGCGCACCGGTCCGGTGAGCGCGCGGATACCGAGCGCCAGCAGCAGGCTGAGCAGGAAGACGATGCTCGAATGGCCGAGGGAGAAGAAGAACCCGACGGACAGCGGGCGCTTGCCGTCGGCCATCAGCTTCCGCGTGGTGTTGTCGATGGCACTGATGTGGTCGGCGTCGAACGCGTGCCTGGCGCCGAGCGTGTAGGCGGTGAGGCCGATCCCGGCGCCGAACGTCTGCGTGCCGATGCTGTAGTGCCCGGGGACCACGATCGCCAGCAAGGTGACCCAGCCAACGACGTGCAGGCCGATGACCGTCGCGGTCATGCCACCCGCCTGCGCCCACTCCCGCGGCGTTAGCTGTCCTTTGATGCCGCGTATCCGAGCCGGGTTCACCTACCCAACGTTACGGCGCACGATGTTGTTATTGCAAGTTGTTCGCAATAACGTCCCCTGCGCGCCTGGCGGTAAGCTGCACGGGCGTCCGTTTGTGCAGATGCAATGGCAGCCCCATGGCGTGCCTTAGTGGATACGCAGAGTAACCTCGATAGGCGTAAAGAAGCGCCGGTGGGGTCGACCCGGACATCTCCCGTGCGGTGGCCGCCGAACTCGGCGTCGAGGCCCATGTTGCTCTCCGCGGCGTGGGTGGCGATCCGGTTCCTGCCGGTTTGCTTGGCGTGGTACAGCGCCGAGTCCGCGGCGGCGAGCAGGTCGGTCAGCTCCCGGGTTTCGCCCGGTTCCATGGCCGTCACGCCGATGGAGATCGTCAGGCTGACGGTCGGCGCGTTCGGACGGTCGCTGACAGGGACCTGCATGCTGGCGACGTGAGAGCGCAGCCGTTCGGCGATGCCGCACGCGTCGGCCTCGCTGGTCTGGGGCAGCAGCAGCACGAACTCCTCGCCGCCGAACCTGCCCGCGCGGTCGTAGTCGCGCAGCTGGCTCGTAAGGGCCTGCGCGAGGGACTTGAGGACCCTGTCGCCGACCAGGTGGCCGTAGGTGTCGTTGACCGCCTTGAAGTGGTCGATGTCGACCAGCGCCATCGCGAGCGGCGACTGTGTTCGCCTTGCCCTGGACAGCTCGACCTCCGCTTCCGCCTCCCAGGTGGACACGTTGAGCAGGCCGGTCTTGGAATCGACGCGCGACTGGGCAACGAGCAGCGGGAAGACGAGGAACCTGCGGACGAGCAGCACGGTCGGCATCGCGATGAGCACCAGGGCCGGGCTGAGGCCCACGGCGAGCGCGATCAGTACCCCGAGGTCAATTTCGACGAACAGGCCCTGCATCGACTCGCGGTTCAGGTCGAGCCGCAGGATCCGCACGCTGGGGTCGGACATCTTCACCGCGACGGCGATCAGGTAGTGGTGCCCCCTGTTGCCGAGAATCTCGCAGGCGGCGACCGCCAGGCACCAGGTGAAGGCGTGGGTGCCGGAACCGACGCTGGTGCCCGCGAACGACGCGGGAATCGAGTGGAATACCCACGATGCCGCCGCGTAGCTCAGACCCATCGCCGCGGCCGTGAACACCCTTCGGTAAACAACTCCGCGGTGCACCACGAGCTGCAGCACCGCCATAAACGGAATCGGCACCACGAGGGCGTAGATGGGCGGCAGCAGGATGGCGGTCGGGAGCACCCATATCGAGCAGAAATCCATCGTGACGCCGCCGCCGCTCGTATACGCGGATCGCGGTGTGCACGCGGACGAAATCGACCCGCAGCCCACCAGGAGGGCGAACAGCAGAAGGTCGGACGAACGCCAGTCGGTGCGCATGGCCAGGATGACCGCAACGGCTACCCATACGGCGATCGTCGTGGCCACATACCAGCGCAACAGCGGGGGCAGTTGCCACCAAGGCCAGTCGCGTACCATCACCCACCTCTTGAGGCGGCTGGTAGGGGACGAGGCTGGCATGCTCCACCGTTCCGTACGCGACACCTGTTACTGCCTTCTAGTAGCAGCTCACCGTAAATGACTAGCTGCGTATAGCTACCATAACCCATCTTGCCAGGCGAGGTAACTATTGCCGCGAGAATCATGAACAACGAGTGACAAGCCGGTGCTTAATGGTGCCTATCGGCGATGGCGCGGAGGCGAATTTGCGCCATAGGCGATGAAGTGGGCGCGGGGAGAACAAGAGCGTCTGCTGTTAGGCACGAGGAGGAATGGTGCGAAATACTCATTGGTACTGATGTTGCTGATGTTCCACTCCGCAGCAACACTGACCTCACTGAAAGGAAGAGGCACCATGCGTGACACCTGGACCTGAGCCCAGACGGGCCGCAGTAACCAGCAGTAAGCCGTACTACCGAGAACGAGCCGCATGGACGGGTGCTTGCCTGGCAAGCGAGGCTTGACGGCCGAGATGCCTCGCAGAGTGGCGGCCGACGGCGGGCGACATGTCCCGCCAGCGGAGCGCTAGACCGCAGGCCATGAGGGCACCCAGCCCCCCGCAAAGAGCGATGACTGTCGAGGGCGGTACCACCTCGGCGGCAGCGCCAGCCGCCAAGAAGGCGAGCCCCTGGCCCACCACCAGACCCGCGTTGGCCAGGCCGAATGCTTGAGCCCGCCGTTCGTTCGGCAGCCGCTCGACGAACGCGGTGTTCGCAGCGATCTGATACATCGCGAACGTGTTCGACAGTGCGAAGATCGCCATCGACACGATCAGGCCCGGACGCAGGGCCACCACCAGCAGCACCGCGCAGGCGCAAACCGCCATCGGGCCCATCCACCGCAGCCGCGTCAGCGGTCCGATCTGCCTTGTGAAAATCGGCGTCGCCACCGCGGCCCCGACCTGAGAGGCCGCGATCAGCAGGCCGGCCGCAACCGGGCCGCCGCCTAGCCTCCCCGCATAGGGCGCGGCGAGTCCCTCGGGGATCTCGTAGAAGGCGGCCAGCCAGCCGAGCATCAGCAGGGTGCGCAGCGCCCTGTCCCCGAACACGACCCGGACGCCTGCCCTCAGCTGGAGCAGCGGATTCGGCCCTGCCTGCGCCGCCGCGGCGGGCCTGGCCCGGACGCCGAGCTGCAGCACCGCCGCGGAGACCACGAACGTGGCGGCGTCGATGCCCAGGGCGGCCCGCGCCCCGACGAACGCCACCACCAGCCCGCCCGCGACGGCGCCCACCACGATCATCAGGCGGAACGTCGACTGGAGCACCGCCGCCGCCAGCGCGTAGCGCTCGCCCTGGACCACGTCACGCAAGATCGCCGACCGCGCGGCGTCGAACGGCGACTCGATGGCCGTCACCGCGTACAACAGGACGACCAGCGCGACCAGCGGCATCCCCGGCAGCAGCATCGCCCCCAGCAGCAGGGCACGCAGCAGGTCGCAGACGACCATGACCTCGCGGCGCGGGAAACGGTCGGCGATCCCGGACAGGAACAGCGCGCCCACTAGATAAGGCAGCGTCCCCGCCGCGAAGGCCACCGCGGCCAGCAACGGCGAGTGCGTCCTGTCATAGACAAGGAGCGTCAGGGCGACGAGGGCGAGCCGGTCGCCGACCGCGGACAGGACGTAAGCGGCCCAGAGGGCGCGGAATTCACGCACTGCGAAGACGTCATGGAAGGTGGCGCGTCGTGCCGGCGGAGTGCTCACGGCGACCCTCTCTCATGCCGGCGGACGCGTGAACAGCCACGCGAGCGGAGCCCGGGCCGGCAGTGCTTACCATCGTTTCAGAGATGGCCACGCTTCGCGGCTAAACCGTCACATGTGGTACACGGCTGATCAAATTGATTATTGATGACTACGGAGGCGTGACTACCGGCAGTCAGCGGCGCGCAACACCAGGCGAAGTTACGCATCGTTCGCACCAGATCACAATGAGCACTTTCCCGGCAACGTGCCCGCCGTTAAGCTAACCGTAACCGGCTGATCACAGGCAGGTGGGTGGTCATGAACACGGCAGGGGTCCGCGAGCCACCGGGGCTGTGGCTGCGCGGGCAGCGGATCGCTGCCGGGCTGACCCAGGAGGACCTGGCCGAGCGGTCCGGGGTCAGCGTGCGGACCATCGCGGACATGGAGCGGGGACGGACCCGCCGGCCGTACCCGAGTTCGGTGCGGGCGCTGATCCGCGCGCTCGGGCTGCCGGAGGCGACGGGGACGGAGCTGGTCGCGCGATACCGGGCGCCTGGTGACGAGCCGGCCCTGGCGGCCCTATCGGCCGCGGCGGAGACTGCGGAGACTGCGGAGGAGACGGCGGAGCCCGCCATCCCCAGGCAGCTGCCCACCGCCGTGCCGTACTTCGCCGGCCGGACCAGCGAACTGCGGCTGCTCGACGCCATGCTCAGCGACGCCGGCCGGGGCAGCACAGGCGTCGTGATCTCCGCGATCGGCGGTACGGCGGGCGTGGGAAAAACCGCTCTTGCGCTCAACTGGGCCCACCGGGTCGCGCCGAACTTCCCAGACGGGCAGCTCTACGCCAACCTGCGCGGCTTCGACCCCGCGGGCAGCCCCGCCGAGCCCGCCGACGTGCTGCGCGGGTTCCTCGATGCATTCCAGGTGCACCCGGAACGGTTCCCGGCCACCACCGAGGGGCTCGCGGCGCTGTACCGCAGCCTGCTGGCCGACAGGACGATGCTCGTGCTGCTCGACAACGCCGCGGACGTCGCCCAGGTGCGCCCGCTGCTGCCCGCGTCGCCGCGCTGTCTCGTGATCGTCACCAGCCGCCGTGAGCTGTCCGCGCTCGCGGCGGCCGAAGGCGCCCGGCTGCTCAGCCTGGACGTGCTGCCGGAACGAGAGGCGATCGAACTGCTCGCCGCGCGGCTCGGGACGGACCGGGCGGACGCGGAGCCGGACGCCATCACCCAGCTGGCCACGCTCTGCGCCCGGCTGCCGCTCGCGCTGTCCGTGATCGTCGCCCGTGCCGCCGCGGCGCCGAACCTGCCGCTGGCCGCGCTGGTCACCGAGCTCACCGAGCTCCAGGGCCGCCTCGACGCGCTGGACGTCGGCGACCCGGCCGCCAACGTTCGCACCGTGTTCTCGCTGTCCTACCGGCACCTGCCGGAGGCCGCCGCGCGGATGTTCCGGCTGCTCGGGCTGCACCCCGGGCCCGACATCA
>NZ_JBARCR010000366.1:0-4157 GCF_049794275.1 Trebonia sp. | reverse complement strand
TCGTCTACGGGCTCGGCCTCGGCATCCCGTTCCTGATCGTCGCGGCCGCCTTCCAGCGCGCGGTGAACGTGCTCGGCTTCTTCCGCCGCAACGCGCGGCTGGTCAGCAGGATCGGCGGCGCCTTGCTGGTGGTCGTCGGCGTCCTCGAAGTAACCGGCGCGTGGACGTCTGCCATCGCCTGGCTGCACACCCACTGGCTCACCAGCTATTCGACCCCGCTGTAGCGGGGCTCCGCAAGACGGCGGCCCGGTCAGCGGGCGCGCGTGCCCGCCTTGGGCTTGGGGGCCGGCGGCTTCTTAGGCTGCTGGTGCGCCTGGGATTGCTGCGGTTCCGCCCGCTGGGCCTGGACCGCCTCGCGGCGTGGCTTGCCGGCCGCCTCGACCAGGGCGGTCAGCAGGCGGAGGTCGTCGCTTTCCTCGGGGTGCCAGTGCACGCCGACGCCGAACCCGTGCCCGGCGACTTCCACGGCCTCCACCGCCTGGTCGTCCGGCGACCAGCCGGTTGCCGTCAGGCCGTCGCCGAGCCGGTCAGGTGCCTGGTGGTGCGCGGCGGGCACCTGGACCTTGCTGCCGAGCAGGCGGCCGAGCACGCTGTCGTCGGCTAGGTGCACATCGTGCGGCAGGTAGCGGGCCCGGTCCGGCCGGTGCTCGGGCAGATGCTGGGTGAGCGTGCCGCCGCGCGCCACGGTCAGCACGTGCAACCCGCGGCCGATGGCGAGGAAGGGCAGGCCGGCCTCGAGCGCGGCGCGCATCAGCAGCAGCTCGAACCTGTCCCTGCGGTGCTCGGGCAGGTCGGTGTCGTCCAGCCGCTGCTGCTCGTACAGCGCGGGGTCGACGTCCCTGCCGCCGGTGAACAGCAGCCCGTCGAGGCGGACGACGAGGGAGGACACCGAATCCGGCGGCACCGGGGGCAGCAGCACGGGCGCTCCCCCGGCCCGCTCCACGGCCCGGGTGTAACTGACCGGGGAAATCGCGGCCTCACGAAGCCAGTCTCCCCAGCGGGCCGCCTCCAGCTCGCAGGTAATGCCTATGATCGGGCGGCCCATTCAGTCCTCCTCGCCTTGTAACGCTCTGTCGCGAGTGCAACCGAGTGCAACACTGTGCGCAACCGTCAGACGGGAACACAAACCCCGCCCCCGCACCATCGCCATTCTTCCTGACTGAAGCGGTTTCTGACCTGGCGATGACTTATTTCTACGGGCTTCTCTTCGCCGCCGGGTTCCTGACGAGAACTAGACCTTCCGCCAGCCTGGCACCCATGCACCGTCGGTCACCTGGTAGTCGCTGAAAAGCGCGGGCGCCTCGGCGCGCATGATCTCCCCGATCTTGCCGAAGACCAGCCGGATTTCCTCCTCGGCCCCCGCGTCGGTGCGCATTTCGATGGTGTGCCGCAGCGCCCTGATGTTCGCGGTCCACACCAGCCCGGTGGCCACGCCGTCCGGCGCGAAGCGGCGCATGAACGACGTCTTGTGCTTCTTCTCGTGGAAGGGGACGCCGTCGTCGTCGAGGCGGAAGTGCCCGGCCATCCACTGCTGGAATGCTTCCATCTCCGTCAGCAGGGCGGTCGCGCGCTTCATGAGCTCGGGGTCCTGCTGCGCCCAGTCGGGGAACCAGAAGGGTAGTTCGTCGAGGCGGACGAAGCGCAGCGACTCCTGCGAGATGGCCGTTCCGGCGCGGTGCCTGACGGTTTCATGGGTGAATACGCGACTGACGTTGTGCAGGACGAACGTGAAGTTGATGTGCTCGAGGACCGATCCGTGGCCGCTGCGCAGGATGTTTTCCAGGTACCGGACCTGGTCCTCGCGGATCCGGCTCACGTTCGGGTTCAGGCCAGGCTCCCAGGAGCGGTAGCACATCCGGCCGGCGAACTCGGCGAGGTTCTGCGCGTCGGTGTCGAGCTGGTCGCGGTCCAGCCGTTCCAGCCAGCGTTCCCCGCCGACTTCGCGCAGGTAGGCGGCGATCGCCTGGTAGTCGATCTGGGGCCGCGCGACCAGGAAAACCTCGGGCTCTACCGTCCTCATGGCACAGCACACTACCTTGAGGGCGTGACGTTCCGGTGGCTCACGGTCTTCCTGGATTTCCCCGCGGCGGGGTTCGGCCCGGGCATCGCGTTCTGGCGGGCGGCAACGGGCTACGGCCTGTCGCCGTTCCGCGGGCCAGGCGGCGAATTCGCCACCTTGCTGCCTCCGTCGGGCGACGCCTATCTGCGGGTGCAGCGGGTGCTCGCCGGGGACGGCGGTTACCACCTCGACCTGCACGTCGATACGGCGGGCTGGGCGCTGCAGGCGCTTGATGAGGCGGCCGGCCTGGCGCTGGCGCTTGGCGCGACCGTGCGGCACCGGGAGGCGGGCGAGGTGATCGTCGCCGACAGTCCCGGCGGGTTCACGTTCTGCCTGGTCCGCTGGGAGGGAGAGCGTGCCGTGCCGGCCCCGCAGGCGGTGGATGGCCGCGGGGTCAGCCGGGTGGACACGCTGTGCCTGGACATCCCGCCGGAGCTGTTCGCCAGCGAGAGCGCCTTCTGGGCCGCGCTCACCGGCCAGGCGCCACAGGCCGCGCCGGTGCCTGGATTCGCCTACCTGACCGGGCCGGCGGGCACCGGAATGCCGGTCCGGCTCCTGCTGCAGCGGCGGGAGGAGGCGGCGCCCGGTCAGCGGGTCCGCGGGCACATCGATCTG
Organism: Trebonia sp.; assembly: GCF_049794275.1. Lineage (NCBI taxonomy): Bacteria > Bacillati > Actinomycetota > Actinomycetes > Streptosporangiales > Treboniaceae > Trebonia > Trebonia sp. The sequence goes on along the minus strand of NZ_JBARCR010000366.1, from coordinate 1,483 downwards.
GGCTGCACGGACCGGGACGCGGCGGTAGCCTGGCACGTCGACCACGGCGCGCGGGTGACCGGCATGTTCGAGTACTGGACCGTGCTGACCGACCCCGCCGGACACGAGTACTGCCTGGTCGGCAGGCCGCCCTGGAAATAGGAGTGACGAAATGCGGGTTTCCGTTGTGCGTCCGGGCGAATTGGGGCCGGACGACATCGCCTCCTGGCGTGCCATGCAGTCCAGTACGCCGTCTCTCGCCAGCCCGTTTCTTTCCCCGGAGTTCACGATCGCCGTTGGTGAATTCCGGCCGGGCGCACGAGTCGCCGTTCTGAGCGACGGGCCTGACGTTGCCGGGTTTTTCCCTTTTGAGCGGGGCAGGCTCGGGGCAGGGCTGCCCATCGCGGCAGGGATGACCGACTGCCAGGGCCTCATCCACGCTCCTGGCGTCCAGTGGGACGCGCGCGAACTGGTGCGACGATGCGGGCTCCCCGCGTGGCGTTTTGATCACCTTGAGGCTTCGCAACAGCCGTTTGAACGGTACCGGACAGGCGTGGAACGCTCGCCGATCATCGACCTGTCCAACGGATTCGATGCCTACTATGAAAAGCTCGGCACCCAGGCCCCGCAGTTGTGCAGGAACACAGAGCGCAAAGCACGGAAGCTGGAACGTGAGGCGGGCGAACTTCGTTTCGTAGCTGACTCAGACGACATCAGCGCTTTCCGCTCCCTGCTCACCTGGAAAAGAGCCCAGTACCGGCGGACCGGGCAGTTCGACATTTTCGCGTGGTCGTGGGTTACCGGCCTGATTGAAACGCTGTTCAGCACCCGCGGTGACTCCTTCAGCGGCCTCTTCTCTGTGCTGTACGCGGCCGATGTTCCGATCGCCGCGCACTTCGGACTGCGCGGCGGCGATACCCTGGCCCACTGGTTCCCGGCGTATGACGCAGAGTTCAGCCGGTATTCGGCCGGGCTCATCATGCACCTGCGCATGGCCGAGTTCACGCCGGCCGCGGGTGTTCGCGTGATCGACATGGGCACCGGTCTCCAGCGCTATAAAGATGAGCTGAAGAACGGTGACCTATTCGTCGGCGTCGGCATTGTCACCACGGGCTCGCTCCGCGGTGCGGTGCTCGCGACGGCCCCCCGAGCGCGGGCGGCCGCACGCGGGCGGGTGATCGAGGTCGTCAGGCGACATCCGGTTTTGCACGGTGCAGCCGGCTGGTTGCGGGCGAAGTAACGGCAGGCGCGCAGCGGGCGCGGACACTAACACAGGACGGCGCGGAGGGTACGGCGCCCGACGCGTCGCAGTTGCGGGTTGTCCGCCGAGTGAGCCAGGAAGACGAGCGCGAGGTTCAGCGCCCAGCCGCGGGCGCGCTGCCAGAGGGCGTCGCCGGGCGGTCCGCCGGCGGCCTCGTACGCTGCGCGGAAGGCGCCGTGCCACGCGAGGGGCAGCACCATCCACGCCACCGCGAGGTCCGTGGCCGGATCCCCCGACGTGATG
>NZ_JBARCR010000365.1:0-6253 GCF_049794275.1 Trebonia sp. | reverse complement strand
GGTCCGAGCTGATCGCCGCCGCGCTGCGCGACGGGTTCACCGCCGCGGAACGCGACCTGCTGCTCGCCGCGGCGCCGCTGCTCGAGCGGCTGGCGGAGAGGCTCTGATGCCGGGCGCGAAAACCCCGAAAACCCCGAAAACACCGCGACCACCCGCCCCCAAGCCCGACAGGTACGCCTGGATCGCCCTGGCCAACACGACCGCGGCGATCTTCATGGCCGCGCTGGACGGCTCGATCGTCATCATCGCCCTGCCGGCGATCTTCCGCGGCATCCACCTCGACCCGCTGGGGCCGGGCAACATCACCTACCTGCTGTGGATGATCATGGGCTACCGGCTGGTGCAGGCCGTGCTGGTCGTGAACCTGGGGCGGCTGGGCGACATGTTCGGCCGGGTCCGGATGTACAACCAGGGCTTCGTGGTGTTCACCGTCGCGTCGATCCTGCTGTCGTTCGACCCGTTCCAGGGCAGCGGCGGGGCGCTGTGGCTGATCGGGTGGCGGTTTCTGCAGGCGATCGGCGGGGCGATGCTGATGGCCAACTCGGCGGCGATTCTCACCGACGCCTTCCCGGCAGAACGCCGCGGCTTCGCCCTCGGCACCAACCAGATCGCCGCGCTGGCCGGCATGTTCATCGGCCTGGTCGCCGGCGGCCTGCTCGCCGCCTGGGACTGGCGGGCGGTGTTCTGGATCAACCTGCCGGTCGGCGTGTTCGGCACGCTGTGGGCCTACCTGCGGCTGCGCGACAACGGCGAACGGCACCGCGGCAAGATCGACTGGTGGGGCAACATCACGTTCGCGCTCGGCCTCGGCGCGGTCCTCGTCGGCATCACCTACGGCATCCAGCCCTATCACGGCAGCTCGATGGGCTGGCAGAGCCCGGTGGTGCTCGGCGAGCTGATCGGCGGCGTGGCACTGCTGCTGGTGTTCGTGGTCATCGAGAGCAAGGTCGCGGAGCCGATGTTCCGGCTGAGCCTGTTCAAGATCCGCGAGTTCACGGCCGGCAACATCGCGGGGCTGCTGGTGTCCATCGCGCGCGGCGGCATCCAGTTCATGCTGATCATCTGGCTGCAGGGCATCTGGCTGCCGCTGCACGGCTACAACTACGACCAGACCCCACTGTGGGCAGGCATCTTCTTGCTGCCGATGACCGCCGGGTTCCTGGTGTCCGGGCCGGTGTCCGGGATCCTGTCGGACAGGTTCGGGTCGCGCGGCATCGCGACGGCCGGCATGGCGGTGTTCGCGTTGTCGTTCGTGGGGCTCATGCTGCTGCCCGTCAACTTCCCGTACTGGGCCTTCGCCACGTTCGTCGCGCTGAACGGGATCGGCAGCGGCATGTTCGCCTCGCCTAACTCCTCCTCGATCATGGGCAGCGTCCCGCCCCGCGACCGCGGCTCCGCCTCAGGGATGCGCGCCACGTTCCAGAACTCCGGCACCGCCGTGTCCATTGGCGTCGTCTTCACGCTGATGATCGCCGGCCTGTCCAGGTCGCTGCCGTCGACGCTGAGCGACGGGCTGATCCGGCTGGGCGTGCCCGCCAGCGCCGCGCACGAGGTGGCGAGCCTGCCTCCGGTGTCGTCGCTGTTCGCCTCGGTGCTCGGCGTGAACCCGATCGAGCACCTGCTCGGCCCCGGCCTGCTGGCTAAACTGCCGGCGTCCAGCCAGGCGGAGCTGACCGGGCGGACGTTCTTCCCCAGCCTGCTGCAGGTCCCGTTCCACAGCGGCCTGATCATCGTGTTCGCCGTCTCGGCCGGCCTGTCGGTGCTGGCCGGCCTCGCGTCGCTGCTGCGCGGCAAGCGCCAGGTCCCGGCCAGCCCAAAGGTCGACGAGTCGCGGCTGGAATCCGGGGTGTCGCGCGGCTGATACCGTTAACCACGGTGAACAAAACGCGACGGGCCGCTGCGCTCGCGACGGGCGTGATCTGCGCCGTTCAGTTCGTGCTCCAGCTCGACTTCAGCATCGTCAACGTCGCGCTCAACACGATCCAGCGCGAGCTTTCCATGCCGCCGGCGGAACTGCAGTGGATCGTCACCGGGTACGCGCTGACGTTCGGCTCACTGCTGCTGGCCGGCGGACGGCTCGCCGACCTGCTCGGCCGGCGCCGGCTGCTGGTCATCGGCCTGGTGCTGTTCGCCGTCGCGTCGCTCGGCTGTGGCCTGGCCCGCTGGCCGGTCATGCTGATCGTCGCCAGGATGGTGCAGGGCGCGGCCGCCGCGCTCGCCTCCCCCGCGGCGCTGTCGCTGCTCACCACCGCCAGCCCGGAAGGCCACGAGCGCAACCGCGCGCTCGCCCTGTGGCAGGCGTCCACCGCCGGCGGCGCGACCACCGGGATCATCGCCGGCGGCCTGCTCACCCAGTACCTCGGCTGGCGTGCGGTGTTCCTGGTCAACCCGCCGCTGATCGCGCTGCTGCTCGCTTTCGTGCCCCGGCTGCCCGCGGGCACCGCCGCGGGCGGCGGCAAGGTCGGCATCCGCGGCGCGGCCCTCGTCACCGCCGCGATCGCCGCGCTCATCTACGGCCTGACCGAGGGCCAGCAGCACGGGTTCGGCAGCCCGGCGAGCGTCGCCGCGCTGGTGGCGGCGGTCGTGCTGGCTCTTGCTTTCATTTATTCGGAACGTACGCTGCCGGCTCCCATGATCCCGCCGTCTCTGCTCGCGGCGCCAGCCCGCCGTGCCGCTATCGCGGCGATGCTGCTGATAGGCGCGACCCTGGCCGGTTACGTGTACTTCCTGTCCCTCTACCTGCAGAAGGTCCACCACTTCAGCCCGGTGCAGACCGGTCTCGGCCTGCTCCCGTCGACGCTCACCGTGGTGCTCATGTCCACGCTGGTCACCCGCCGGCTGCTCACGAGGTTCGGCGCTCGCCCGGTGCTGCTCGCCGGGCTGGTGATCATGACGGCAGGGCAGCTCTGGCTGGCCTTCATGATCACCGGGCAGTCCAGCTACCTGGACGGCGTGCTGCCCGGCCTGCTGCTCACCTCGCTGTCCATCGGCCTGTCGCTGCCCGCCGCGTCGGTGGCGATCACCACCGGCGTGCACGGCAGGGACCAGGGCATCGCCGGCGCCATGTTCACCACCGGTCAGCAGGTCGGCGCGGCTGTGGGCCTGGCCGTGCTCGCGACCGCCGCCGCCGCGCGCACCGCCGCCACGGCCGGCGACGTGGTGGCCGGCTACCGGCTGTCCTTCCTCATCGCCGCCGGCCTGGGCGCCTTCGGCGTCGCCCTCGTGGCGCTGGCCCGCTCCCCCGCGCCCTCCCGCGAGCCGGTGGATACGCCCTCCTCGGCCGCTTCCTCCGAGCAGGCGGCTCGCGACTAGCGTGCTCGCCCGGGTCCCGGGAGCCACACGCTGACGTGCGCCGGCTCGAACGCCTGATCCACCGCGGCGGCCAGGTCGTCGCGCACCGCGTCGAGGTCGACCGTGCCACGGAGCCGCGCGGTGAACCCCGCGATCACTGCCTCGGCGTTATAGCGGGACCTGTTGAACCGGCGGTCTACGGCGCGCTGCACCCGGCGGCGCAGTGGGTTGAACAGCGCAGCGGCCGCCAGCGTGGCCACGGCCACCCCCACCGGGGTATGGAACGACAGCACCTGCGCGGCCAGCAGCACCACCCCGGCGAACACCCCGGCGAGCACCGCGCTGATCACGGCGTAGGAGATCACCCGGCTGATGATCCTGTCGATCGCGTACAGCCGGTACTTCAGGACCGCGACCCCGGTGCAGAACGGCAGCACCGCGAAGCCGAGCGGGCTGATGACGTCGTTGACCGCGAGGTCCCAGGTCGACCGGCTGTCGGGGGTGAACACCGCGAGGAACAGGCAGACAACGAAGACGACGGCGCCGGTGTAGAGCCATTTGAGCTGCTGGCGCCGCTCGTAGGAGGCGCGCCGGTACCTCGGCACCTGCACGATCAGCCAGGCCGCCAGGCTGACCAGGACGCCGATAGCCGTCAGGCCCTGAAGGGCCGCGGTCAGCCCGGGTGCCGTATTGGCGAGGTTGCCGGTGGCATCGATGACGACGGGGTGCCCGATGACGGAGACGGCGCCCGCGACAGCGGCGGCCAGGGCCAGCAGCACGCCGACCGTCACCAGGATCACCGCCGGCCGCCGCCACCGGCCGGACGGCAGCACTCCGTCGGGGAACACCCACAGCATGATCGCGATCAGCACCAGCCAGACAGGAAAGCTGGTCAGCAGCACGACAGCGACCCAGCCGAGCGGCAGCGTCCCGTGATGCATCCCGTAGTCGATGATCGCGTAGTCGCCCGCGGGCGCCACGGCGATCAGAAAGATCGCCAGCAGCAGCCATCCGATGGGATTGCGCGGCCTGCGGGCCGCCAGCAGGGTGCCGACCGCCACCGCGGGCACCATGACCGCGACGATGAAGGCGAAATTAACAGGCCCCTTCGGCCCCGGCAGCCGGGCGATCTCGTCAAGCGGCACGCTGGCCAGGCCGACGGCGAGCGTGAACACGCCGAACGCCACCGCGACCGCCTGCGCCGCGCGACGCCCCGGTGCCATGCTCATGCAGGCGACCCTACGCGCGCCGCGTTCCGGAATCGTTACGACCGGTTCCCGCGGCGCCGCCCACCCCGGCCCGCGAGTAAATCCATGGCGTTTCCGTGGCTATGACGACGGAAACGCCATGGATTTCGCCGGTCCTGCTGAGGCCGCCGATATCGTTGCCGTAGCGCAGAAGCCGTAGCCGAGAAGGAGGCCGGAGATGGCGGACATCGTCACCAAGCTGAGCCCGCGCCCGGTCGCCGCGACCGTCGCGCGGTTCACCGAGCTGCTCGCCGGCAAGGGCGTGCAGGTCTTCGCGGTCATCGACCAGGCCGCCGCCGCGCGGGAAGCCGGCCAGGACCTCAGGGAAACGGTGCTGGTGATCTTCGGCAACCCGGCGGCCGGGACGCCGGTGATGGCGGCGTCACCGCTCAGCGCGCTCGACCTGCCGCTGAAGATCGTCGTATGGGACGACGCGGGCCAGACGAAGGTGTCCTACACCGCGCCCGCGGCCATCGGCGCCCGGTACGGCCTGCCCGACAACCTGGCGGCCAACCTGGCCGCCATCAACCCCCTCACCGACGCCCTCATCGCCCCGTAAGGTGTCGGCGGCTCCGCCGCTTCTTGCTGTTATCAGGCCCAGTTTCATGGTCGATCGCGTTGCCGTACGCGGTCGATGGGCCATCGACCCCCTTCTTTGGTGGTCGATGGCCCATCGACCACCTTTGAGGTCGCCGGCCTTAGGAGCAGACGCGGGCCGTGGTGCGGCCGGGGCCGGATGGGGCCAGGACGCGCCGGCCGCGGCGAGAGGCTCCCCGTTAGGGTTAGGCCATGGCACTGCACAAGCAGGTCGACGAGGACGCCTCGGACGCCGAACTCGAGATCAATCCGCTCTACTTCCGCGAGAAGAGCTGCGACATTCCCCGGTACCGGCTGCCCGAGTCCGGCGTGCTGCCGCGCACAGCGCTGCAGGTCGTGCGGGACGAGCTGATCCTCGACGGCAACGCCAGGCTGAACCTGGCCACGTTCGTCACCACGTGGATGGAGCCGGAGGCCGAACTGCTGATGGCCGAGTGCTCCCCCAAGAACATGATCGACAAGGACGAGTACCCGCAGACCGCCGAGCTCGAGAGGCGCTGCGTGAACATCCTCGGCAGCCTGTGGAACGCGCAGTGCGCGCCAGGGAAATCGGTCGGCTGCTCGACCACCGGGTCGAGCGAGGCGTGCATGCTCGGCGGCATGGCCCTGCTCTGGCGGTGGCGGGCCCGCCGCAAGGCCGCCGCCAAGCCCGCTGACCGGCCGAACATGGTGATGGGCTCCAACGTCCAGGTGTGCTGGGAGAAGTTCTGCCGGTACTGGGACGTCGAGCCGAAGTACGTGCCGATGGTGCCGGGGCGGCTGCACCTCGGCGCCGCGGAGGCGGCCGCGCTGTGCGACGAGAACACGATCGGCGTCGTGGCGATCATGGGGTCCACGATGGACGGCAGCTACGAGCCGGTCGCGCACATCAACGCCGCGCTCGACGGGCTCCAGGAGTCGGCGGGGATCGACGTGCCGATCCACGTGGACGCCGCGTCCGGCGGGTTCGTCGCGCCGTTCCTGCAGCCCGACATCGAATGGGACTTCCGGGTGCCGCGGGTCGCGTCGATCAACAGCTCGGGGCACAAGTACGGGCTGGTCTACCCCGGCGTGGGCTGGGTGGTATGGCGGGACGACGAGGCGCTGCCCGAAGACCTCATCTTCAACGTGAACTACCT
>NZ_JBARCR010000364.1:0-6822 GCF_049794275.1 Trebonia sp. | reverse complement strand
CCGACCAGAGCTACTGGCGCGACATCGTCTCGTTCACCTGGAACATCACCACCGTCGAAGGAGGCGCGGGCGTTGCGGGCCTGCTGCGGGCCACGCTCGACGACGTCGATCCCGCCGGTTTCCGGGTCACCGAGGAGCCGGCCGAGGAAGACGGGGTCATCACCGCCTGGATTGCCTTCGAGACCAAGGCCGGGCGGGGCAGCGGATTGCTGCGGCTCGTCGGCGGCAAGGCGTTCACGCTGCTCACGACACTCGACGAGCTCAAGGGCCACGAGGAGCCGGTCAACGACCGGCGGCCTAATGGCGTGCGCCACGGCGCGTTCCGCGACCGGGTCACGTGGGCCGAGAGCCGAGCCCGTGAGGCCACCGAGCTCGGCTACACCGTGCAGCCCGAAGTGCTGATCATCGGCGGTGGCCAGGGCGGCATCGCGCTCGGTGCGCGGCTACGCCAGCTCGGGGTTCCGGTGATCATCGTCGAGCGCAACGAGCGGCCGGGTGACTCGTGGCGCAAGCGCTACAAGTCCCTCGCGCTGCACGACCCGGTCTGGTACGACCACCTGCCCTACCTTCCGTTCCCGGCGAACTGGCCGGTGTTCTCGCCGAAGGACAAGATCGGCGACTGGCTCGAGATGTACACGAAGGTCATGGAGCTCAACTACTGGGGCTCGACGACCTGCAAGTCCGCAGTCCGAGAGGGTGACGGATGGGCCGTCGTCGTCGACCGCGCGGGGGAGGAGATCACCCTACGGCCCGGGCAGCTAGTGCTGGCGCTGGGAGCGTCCGGCCTGCCCGACGTCCCCGAGTTCCCTGGCCGTGAGAAGTTCCGCGGCGACCAGCATCACTCCTCGGCCCACCCTGGTCCCGATAAGTACAAGGGCAAGAAGGCCGTCGTGATCGGGTCGAACAATTCCGCGCACGACATCTGCGCCGCGCTGTGGGAGGCGGGCGCCGACGTCACTATGGTGCAGCGCAGCTCGACCCATGTCGTGCGGTCCGACTCGTTGATGGAGCTCGGCCTCAGCGACCTGTACTCCGAGCGCGCCGTTGCCGCCGGCATGACCACGTTCAAGGCCGACACGATCTTCGCCTCGCTGCCGTTCCGGATCCTGCACACGCTCCAGATCCCGGTATATAACGCCATCCGGGAGCGTGACGCCGAGTTCTATCACCGGTTGGAGCAGGCCGGCTTCGTCCTCGACTTCGGCGAGGACGACTCGGGCCTGTTCCTCAAGTACCTGCGCCGCGGGTCCGGCTACTACATCGACGTCGGTGCCTCCGAGCTCGTCGCGAACGGCGACATCAAGCTGGCCAAGGGACAGGTGGCCGAGCTGACCGAGGATGAGGTCGTCCTGAGTGACGGGACCCACCTCCCGGCCGACCTCGTCGTCTACGCGACGGGCTACGGCTCCATGAATCAGCTGGCCTCCGGCATCATCGGCCAAGACGTGGCCGACAAGGCCGGGAAAGTCTGGGGACTCGGCTCGGGCACGACAAAGGACCCGGGCCCGTGGGAGGGCGAGCTGCGCAACATGTGGAAGCCGACGGCCCAAGAGGGCCTGTGGTTCCACGGCGGTAACCTAGCCCTGTCGCGCTATTACTCCCATTACCTGGCCCTGCAGCTCAAAGCACGCATGGAGGGCATCCCGACACCCGTCTACAAGCGCGCCGAGGTGCACCACACCGAATAGCCCGCTGGTCAGTTCGTCGGGTTCCTCCGAGCGCGTCAAGCCAGTGCTGCCGCCCGTTCACTTGCGGCGTGACCGGCCTCTATGGTGGCGGCATGGCCTCATGGTGGCACCGCGACGTGATCGCGTCAGGCAAGCTGCCGCTGATGCTGTTCTCGGGTTGTCACGTTATCTTGCCCGCCATTGCGGCGATCGTCTTCTCGTATCCCCAGTCGCCGTCGGCCGGCATCGGGAACAAGACCGGCAAGTCCACGCCCGCCGCGGCGTACTCGCTTGCCCGGGCGAGGCACTCATCCGCGCCGCCATGGACGACGAATCCGTCGGCTACCTGCTGCGGCACCGCATCGGCCGCAGCGGCCCTGTCGCCCGCCAGGACCAGCTCCTGCACGCCCCGCAGGCTGGGGCCGCCGTCCAGCTCGCCGAACAGCCGTGGCGCTGCGGGATGCATGACATAGCGCAGGACGGCGGCGCGCGCCGCGGCGGCGGCAAGGGCGTCGCTCCCGAGGCAGCAGTGCACCACACAGGCGATCTCGACCGACTCCGGATCTCGCCCCGCCGCCTTCGCGGACGCGCGGACAACACTGACGGCCGCGTCCGCCTGGGCCGGCGTCATCAGGTTCAGGATGACTCCGTCGGCGATCCGACCGGCCAGCTCGAGCATCCGCGGGCCGAGCGCGGCCAGGTAGATGGGCAGTTCGGCGCGTAGCGGGGGGCTGTCCAGGGGAACCATGCCGGCGCGGAACACCTGGCCGTCATACCCCGTCGGGCTCCCGGCGAGGACGGCCCGCACAACGGCCGTGTATTCCTCGATCATCGCCAGTGGGGCGAACGGCGCGATCCCGAACCGCTCGTTCATGACCGAGTTGGCGACGCCCAGGCCGAGGATGAATCGGCCGTTGCTCGCCTGGTCGAGCTGCGCGGCGGTCTTGGCGGCCAGCACCGGCGGACGCAGTGCGGCGTTGGCGATGGCGGTCCCCACCCGGGCATGCCGCGTCGCGGCAGCCACCGGGTGACACAGCGCCAGCGCGTCGCCGTGCCCTTCGGCAACGAACACAGCGCTGAAGCCGGCGAGCTCGGCCGCGCCGGCCAGCGCGCCCACCTTCGCGGGCGGCAGCCCGCTGTGCGAGGCGATGGACAGACCCAGGGGCATGCTCATGAGCTCACCTCCGTCAGCTGTTCGCGTAGCTCCCGTGCCGAGCACCTTGCCGGTTGCGTTCCAGGGAGCAAGCGGCGGACTCCACGCTCATGCGGCACTTGCAGCGCGAGGTGGTCATGGCAGCAGTTGATCATCTTATGCGCGGAGACCTGAGGGGGCTGGTCACGCCCCTGCTGGAGCTGTGATGGGGGTTGCTGCGGTGGCGACGTCCGCTGGGACTGATTAGTGGGCCTGCCCTGGCTCTTCCTTCGCATCTGACCGGGGTTCTGGCATGTCGACCTGACCCTCGAGCTGGAGGTTGGGCACAACCGGTGCCAGCCAGCGCGGCAGCCACCAGGCATGTGCGCCGAGCAGCGACATGATCGCGGGGACCAGGATCATTCGGACGAGGGACGCGTCGATGAGCACCGCGAACGCCATCCCGATGGCGAGCATCTTCACCGTCGGGTCCGGGTTGATCACGAAGCTGGTGAAGACGACGATCATGATGAGGGCCGCGGTCGTGATCACCCGGGCCGTCGCGCCGATCCCGATCGCGACGCTGCGGTGCGCATCGCCGGTCGCCAGCCAGGCCTCGTGCACCCGCGACAGCAGGAACACCTCGTAGTCCATGGACAGCCCGAACACGATGCAGAACACCAGCATCGGCACGTACGCCGGGATCGGCAGCGTCGACTGCAGGCCGATCACGTCCTTCCCCCAGCCCCATTCGAAGATCGCGACGATGACGCCGTACGCCGCGCCGATGGACAAGAGATTGAGCACGGCGGCCTTGGTTGCGATCACCACCGACCGGAACGCCGCGGTCAGCAGGAAGAACGAGATCGCGACGACGGCGATGATCAGCCACGCCAGCCGGCTGGTGATCTGGTTCGTGAAATCGACCGCGCCGGCGGTCGTGCCGGTGACGTAGCTGGTCGCGTGCTCCTTCGGCAGCACGTCATCGCGCAGCGTGCCGACCAAGGCGGTGGTCTGCACGGCCTGCGGGCGGGTGGTCGGGATGACGTTGAACACCGCGGTGGTCCCGGCCGAGTTGACCGAGGCAGGCGTGACGGACGCGACGCCGGCCGTTTTGGCAATGTCGGATTGCATGGTGGACAGCAGCGAACTGTTCGCCGAGCTGGACTGATTGGGCAGCTTGACCACGACGCTCAAGGGCCCGTTCACGCCGACCCCGAAGCCCTGGGAGATCAGGTCGAAGGCCTGTCGGCTGCTGTCCGATGTGGGGTTGGTCCCGTTGTCCGGCTGCCCGAGCGTGATGGAGAACAGCGGGATCGCGAGCACTACGAGCACCACCACGCTCAGGATCCCCCATGGCCAGGGCCGGTCGCTCACCATCCGCCCCCACCGGGCGAAGGCGCCGTGCTCGTGCTGCTCGTGCGTGGCCTTCGCGGTCCGGGCAGCCTGTTCTTGAACAGTCTGCCCGGCCTTGTGCGCGCGGACCCGGGCGGTCAGTGCACGGATCGTCCCCCTGGCGAGCCCCATGAACGCCGGCACCAGGGTCAACGCCGAGATCATCGTGACCACCACGACGATCGCCGCGGCCAGGCCGAGCGACCCGACGAAGCCCACTCCGGAGATGTACAGGCCCAGGACGGAGACGGCGACGGTGCTGCCGGCGACCACGATCGCGGCCCCGGACGTTCCCCCGGCACGCCGAATGGAGCGGAGGACTTCCATACCGTTGTCCAGCTGCTCCCGGTGCCTGGCCACCAGGAAGAGCCCGTAGTCGACGGCGACCCCGAGCCCGAGCAGGGTCGCGATGGTCGGGGCGGTGGTCGGGAACGTGACTAGCCGGGCGATCAGCCCGAGCAGCGCCAGCCCAGACAGGACGCTGAAGATCGCCGCTAGCAGCGGGATGCCGGCCGCGATCAGCGAGCCGAACATGATCAGCAGCAGCACCAGCGCGCAGGACAGGCCGATGACCTCGGACGTCAGGTCCTGGGTCTGCTGGCCGATCTCGCCGGCGCCGGCGCCGTACTCGACCTGCAGGCCCGCCTTGGTAGCGGGCGCCACCGCATCGTTGAGCTTGTCCAGGTAGGAGGTGTCCAGTGAGTCCGGGTTCACATTCCAGCTGACGGTCGCATAGGCGATCGTGCCGTCTTTGGAGACGGTCCCGGAGTTGGGCGAGGCGAACGGGCTGACCGCCTTGATCACGTCCGGCAGCTTGGAAACGTTGGTGACCGACTGGCTGACCGCCGACTCCTGCGCGCTGACCGTGCCTGTCTTGGCGTGGAAGACGATCTGCCCGCCGTACCCGCCCTGCTGCGGGAACGTGCTGTTCAGCACGTTCAAGCCGGTCGCGGAGTCGCTGCCAGAGATCGTGTAGTTGTTGACGTACTCGCCGCCGAACGCGTGCTTGGCGGCGAGCAGCCCGCCGAGGATGACCACCCAGGCGATGATGAAAATCCAGTGCTTCCGGGCCGCGACCCCGGCAAGCTTCTCGAGCAATAGATTCACTGGCCTGTCCCCCAGCTCCGATAGTCATGCCAAGAGGGCTGCTGGCGGATCATCCATCGCGGGTGAAACTAGGGGCGGGCACCCCATGACCCTCATCGCTGACGGCGTGATGCATATGCTCTGGTGCGTGCGCATGGCCGGGGTCGGGAATTACGCGCTCTCGCACGCGTTATCATTGTTGAGGCACCCGAGAACCGACCGGTCGTCCAATGGCGGCCTTCCCAGGGTCGTGGCCACCAGCCCACCCGTCGGCGGCTCCGGGTCCGCGTGAGATGCCTGCCGTAGCTAGCTGCGTCGATCCTCGGAAACCCGCAGGTTGGCTCGGTGTCCGAACCAACAGGCCCGCTGTCCGGGGCGTTCCTCGCCCCGTCCGTGGGACTGAGCGGCATGCTGCCGTGGCCTCCGTGCCCGGCATTCCACAGGAGGAGCTTTTGGCTCGACCAGGCCAGCGCCAGAAGGGCGCTCGCCGTACCGCCCCGCCGAAGCAGCGACGCGTCCGCCACCAGGACGACGTCATCTCGGTGCTCGCCCGAACCGCCCGTGAGATCGAGGCGGCCGTCCTGCGCGGCCGCGTGACGCCTGCCGTGCGCACGAAGTTCCAGGCCCTCGCCCTGATGCTGCGGGACGAGCGTGCCCGCGTCCAAGCGGCGCCCGGGAACGGCAGTCATCGAGCTGAGGAGCTCAAGCGCCTGGACGGCATCGCAGCCATCCTCGCGGCGACCGCAGTCCGGGACGCTGGGCTCCTGGCGCTGCTCGCCGAGGACACCAGCGTCTCCGATGCGGCTCGGTCCCTCAAGCGTGAGATGATGCGGGACCTCGGCATCGAGCCGGCGCCCGAAGAGATCGCCTCAGCAGAGACCGCGACCGCTCCCGCCGACACGGAGTCGCGGGTCGTGCCGCAGACGGTGATCTCCCGGCAGCTGGCGAATCCCTTCCTGGCCCCCGACTTCTCCGCCGTCCCGCAGCGCACCTCCCGTCCGCGGCGCCTGGCCGGCTGGGAACTGCTCGGTCCGCTGCTGAGTTCCTTTGAGCGCGCCGGCGGGGGAGCCCCGGCGTGCATGGCGCTTCCGGCGCCGACGGCACGGTTCACCCCGGCGGGCCTGGAGCTGATGCCGCATCAGGGGCAGCTGGTCGCCGCGGTCGCTGCCGGTCACCGGACGTTCCTGCTCGCCGATGAGCCGGGTCTGGGCAAAACGGCCGAGGCGCTGCTCGCCGCGGAAGCGGCGAACGCCTACCCGCTGCTCGTCGTCGTGCCGAACGTCGTCAAGATCAACTGGGCCCGTGAGGCGGCCCGCTGGACGCCGCACCGCCCGGTCACCGTGGTGCAGGGCGACGGCGAGACTGCCGACGGCTTCGCCGACATCGTCGTGCTCAACTACGAGGTACTTGACCGCCACCTGGGTTGGCTCGGTGATTTCGGCTTCCGCGGCATGGTCGTGGACGAGGCTCACTACATCAAGAACAAGACCTCACAGCGCTCCCAGCATGTCCTCACGCTCTCTGACCGCATCAGGTCCCGCA
>NZ_JBARCR010000363.1:0-6127 GCF_049794275.1 Trebonia sp. | reverse complement strand
GGCTCCGCCCTGCTCCGCGTCCTCGCCGCCGCCGCGGTCGTGGCGGCGGCCGCCCTGGTCCTGCCCGGGCGCGATTAACGGTGCGGCTAGGGAGTCGCCACGGGCCCGTTCGGGATAATGAAGTGCCTACGGGAGCAGGACGATCTTGCCCCTGATGTGGCCTGTGGCCAGCCTCTCGTAGGCCTCGCGGACCTGGTCCAGCGGGTACGTCGCCGCGATCGGCACCTCGAGCTCGCCGGCGGCGATGAGCTGAGCGAGCTCCGCGAGGTTCGCGGCGCTGGCGCCGACGGCGTTGCCCTCGGACTTGACGCCGTACTCCCGCACCGCGTCGAAGCGGACGATCGTGTCGACGCGGGACGGCTCGACGCCGAGCTCGTTGATCGCGAACTCCACGTAGTCGCCGCCGTGGGTGTCGATGAACGCGTCCACCTGTGGGGTGGTCAGCAGGGCGTCGAAGATGCGGCCGACGAGGTCCTCGCCGTAGCGCACCGGGATCGCGCCGTGCTCGCGGAGCCATTCCTGGTTATGCGGCCCGGCGATGCCGACCACCGTGGCGCCGGCCCGCCTGGCGAGCTGGACGGTGAGCGAGCCGACGCCGCCCGCCGCGGCGGAGACGGCTACCGTGTCGCCGGCCGTGAGGTTCACGGCACGGATCGCGGCCCACGCGGTGAAGCCGGCGACGCCCAGCGCGCCGGCTACCTCCCAGGGCACGTCCGCGGGCTTGCTGGCCAGGTTGTCCGCGTCGACCACGGCGTACTCGGCCTGGGCGGACCGGGTGTCGACCCAGCCGATCACCTCATCGCCCGCCGCCACCGTCGTGACGCCGGGGCCGAGCCGGTCGACGACCCCGGCCAGGTCGCTGCCCTGCCCGCTCGGGAACGTGGCCGGCCACCGCGCGTGCAGCTGGCCCTCGCGGATCTTCGCTTCTCCCGGGTTGATGCCCGCCGCTTTGACCCGGACCAGCACCTGACCGGCGCCGGGGTCGGGCACCGGCACGTCGGCCACCGTGAGAACGTCCGCGTCGCCGTACTCGTCGAAACGTACCGCCTTCATCGCCGCCTCCAGTCGTTTCTCTGCCGATCACCACCAACCCCGTCAGCACTACCGGTTATGCCCGGCAAGATTCGTACCAACGGACAATGGCCCGGGCGGTTACAAACGGGGGCATCACGGGGGAAGATCTTGCTGTGCAACGGCAACGACAGCGTAAGTCAGCGTAGACCAGGAGGCTGGGATGCCGGAGATCGTGCGGGCAGGCCTCGTCCAGCAGGCGTGGACCGGGGACAAGGATTCGATGACCGCGGCCGCGGTCGCGCACATCGCCACCGCCGCCTCGGCCGGGGCGCAGGTGGTGTGCCTGCAGGAGCTGTTCTACGGACCGTACTTCTGCCAGGTGCAGGACGCGGACTACTACTCCTATACCGAGGCGATCCCTGACGGGCCCACGACGGCCCTGATGCAGGACGTCGCGCGCCAGCACGGGGTCGTGCTCGTGATCCCCATGTACGAGGCGGAACAGGCCGGGGTGTATTACAACACCGCGGCGGTCATCGACGCCGACGGCACGTACCTGGGCAAGTACAGGAAGAACCATATTCCGCAGGTGAAGGGCTTCTGGGAGAAGTTCTACTTCCGGCCAGGCAACCTCGGCTACCCGATATTCGACACGGCGGTCGGCCGGATCGGCGTCTACATCTGCTACGACCGGCACTTCCCTGAAGGGTGGCGGGCGCTCGGCCTGGCCGGCGCGCGGATCGTCTTCAACCCGTCGGCGACGTCCCGGGGACTGTCCTCGTACCTGTGGCGGCTCGAGCAGCCGGCCGCCGCGGTCGCCAACGAGTACTACATCGGGGCGATCAACCGGGTCGGCGTCGAGCCCCTCGGGGACAACGACTTCTACGGCGGGTCCTACTTCGTCGACCCGCGCGGGCAGCTGGTCGGCGCGGCCGCGGCCGACGACGCCGACGAGGTGATCGTCCGCGACCTGGACATGGACAAGCTGACCGAGGTCAGGGACCTCTGGCAGTTTTACCGGGACCGCCGCCCCGACTCCTACGACAGCCTGGTGAACCCCTGATGAGCATCCTGATCAGGGGCGGCACGGTGGTGACCGCCGAGGGGACGCTGGACGCGGACGTGCTGATCGTCGGCGAGAAGATCGCGGCGGTCCTCGCGCGCGGCTCGGCGACCGACGCGGCGACGTTCGCGGCCGCTGGCGCGGCGGCTGACGCGGAGCCGGACGCGGACGTGCTTATCGATGCCATCGGGAAGTACGTGATCCCTGGCGGGATCGACGGGCACACGCACATGGAGATGCCGTTCGGCGGCACATTCTCCGCTGACACCTTCGAGACCGGCACCAAGGCGGCGGCCTGGGGCGGCACCACCACGATCGTCGACTTCGCCGTGCAGGCGAAGGGCACCAGCCTGCTGGCGACCCTGGACAAGTGGCACGAGAAGGCCGACGGCAACTGCGCCATCGACTACGGCTTCCACATGATCGTCTCCGACGTCAACGACGCGACGCTGAAGGAAATGGAGTCGTGCATCGGCGCCGGGGTGACGAGCTTCAAGATGTTCATGGCCTACCCCGGCGTGTTCTACGCGACCGACGGCGAGATCCTGCTGGCGATGCAGCAGGCGTCCCGCTCCGGGGCCACGATCATGATGCACGCGGAGAACGGCATCGCGATCGACCAGCTGGTCGCCCAGGCCATCGCCGCGGGCCACACGGACCCGGTGTATCACGGCCTGACCAGGCCGCCCGAGCTCGAGGGCGAGGCCACCAGCCGGGCGATCACCCTGGCGCGGGTCGCCGACTGCCCGCTGTACATCGTGCACCTGTCCGCGGCGCACGCGCTGGCGGCGGTCGCCGCGGCGCGGGACGCCGGGCAGAACGTCTTCGCCGAGACCTGTCCGCAGTACCTCTACCTGTCGCTCGACGACCTCGCGCGGCCGGACTTCGAGGGCGCGAAGTTCGTCGCCTCGCCGCCGCTGCGCACCCCGGACCATTCGGCCGCGCTGTGGCGCGGGCTGCGGACCAACGACCTGTCGATCGTGTCCACCGACCACTGCCCGTTCTGCTTCAAGGAGCAGAAGGAACTCGGCCGCGGCGACTTCTCCAAGATCCCCAACGGCATGCCGGGCGTCGAGCATCGGATGGACCTGCTGCACCAGGGCGTGGTCGCCGGGGAGATCACCCTGTCGCGCTGGGTGGAGACGTGCGCCACGACGCCGGCCAGGATGTTCGGCCTGTACCCGCGGAAGGGCGTCATCGCGGCCGGAGCGGACGCCGACGTCGTGGTCTACGACCCCGCCGCGAAGCAGACCCTCTCGGCCGCCACCCACCACATGAACGTGGACTACTCGGCCTACGAGGGGATGGAGATCACCGGCAAGGTCGACGTCACCATCTCCCGCGGCCGCGTGGTCGTGGCGGACGGGGAGTTCCGCGGCGCCGCCGGGCAGGGCACCTTCCTGCCGCGCGATCTCAACCAATACCTGCTCTGAACGGTAAGGGGGGCCACATGGAGTTCGGGGTAGTACTGCAGCCGAATCCGCCCGCAAGCGGGCTGATCGCCATGATGAAGCGCGCCGAGGCCGGCGGCTTCGGCTACGGGTGGACGTTCGACTCCCACGTGCTGTGGCAGGAGACATTCGTCCTTTATCCCCGCATCCTGGAGTCGACGTCGACGATGATCGTCGGGCCGATGGTCACCAATCCGGGGACGCGGGACTGGTCGGTGATCGCGTCGACGTTCGCCACGCTGAACGACAGCTTCGGCAACCGCACGATCTGCGGTATCGGCCGCGGCGACTCGGCCCGCCGGTACATCGGGCTGCCGCCGGTGTCGCTGTCCACCCTGTCGTCGGCGATGACGGTGATCAAGGAGCTCGCCGAGGGGCGTGAAGTCGAGCACCACGGGCAGCCGCTGCGGATCCCGTGGGTCAGATCCGGCTCGCTGCCCATATGGATGGCGGCCTACGGCCCTAGGGCGCTGCGGCTGGTCGGCGAGCAAGCCGACGGGTTCATCCTGCAGACCGCCGACCCGGACATCGCGCGCTGGACGTTCGCCGCGGTCCGCGCGGCGGCCCGGGACGCCGGGCGCGACCCGGCGTCGATCACGATGTGCGTGGCGGCGCCGGCCTACGTGGGCACGGATCTCGCGCACCAGCGGGACCAACTGCGCTGGTTCGGCGGGATGGTGGGTAACCACGTCGCCGACCTGGTCGCCCGCTACGGCACCGAAGGGCCGGTGCCGCACGCCCTGACCGAGTACATCGAGGGCAGGTCCGGGTACGACTACAGCCATCACGGGCAGGCGGGGAACCCGTCGGCGGACTTCGTGCCCGATTCGATTATCGACCGGTTCTGCCTGGTGGGGCCCGCGGCGGCGCACATCGAGCGGCTGGCGGAGCTCGCGTCGATCGGGGCGGACCAGTTCGCGCTCTACCTGATGCACGACGACGAGGAGAACACCCTCGACTCCTACGCCGAGGAGATCATCCCGGCGCTGCGCTAGCGCGGCCGGCGACGTTCCGGTGCCGCGGTCACCGCACGGGAACGTTCGGCGATCCCAGGCAGGCGAGCGTGGGCGCGGCGGGCACGGTCTGGTGCTCGGGCAGCGTCCCGCCCAGGGCGTACTGGGTGAGCTGGGTGGTCAGCTGTGCCGTGCCTGCCGCGGTGGGCGTGTCCGACAGTTCGAAGTAATTGCGGCCCGGCGACTGCCGCTGCGGTGCCCCCGGATAGTAGAAGGGGGTGGACCCGGCTTTCCTCTTCGCCGGATTCGCCCAGCCGCAGACGTTGAAGTACAGCCCGTCCGCCGCCGGCTGCCCCACGGCGAGCACCAGGGCCTTGCCCCCGGCCGTGGCGGTCCACGCCCGGCTGTAGGAGCCGGTCACGTCGCTGAGCGGCAGCGCGAGAGCCGCAGCGATCGCCACCGCGGCGCTCATGCTCGTCTTGTCGGCCGCGTACAGCACGAGCGGGTGGGCGGGCGGCAGCGTTCGGCCCGCTGGCACCACGCTGACCAGGACGAACGAGTCGGCGACGGGCTTGCCGCCCGCGGTCACCGTGATCGGCAGACTGTACCGCCTGGCGGCTAGCGACTTGGACGGCGCCAGGGTCAGCCCGACCGAGAGGGCCATGCTGGGCCAGAGGTCCACGTTGCCGGCGCTCGGCGACACTGTCAGGCCCTTGGGCGCGGCGGCCTGCCAGCGGATGGCGACCGGCGTATTCGGCACACCCTGCAAGGTCAGCCGCACGCTGGCGGTCTGTCCTGGCGCCACTCGCAGTTCGCTCGGCGCGGCATTCTCGTTGGGTCCGTGCAGCACCGGGACGGCCGGCAGGCCGGCCACCAGCCCGTCGGCCGCGTCGCTGTCCATGTTCACGGTGGCGCCGCCCCACGTCTCGTTGTGCGGGCCCGCGTACTGGTGCAGCCGCTGGTGATTCGCCCAGTCCCCGTTCGGCACGGCGTGGTCGGTCAGCACCGGCTCGCTGTTCCAGTCGGCGATCCAGATGTCGTCGGGGCGCGGGTAACCGGCGTTACCGTACTGGTGGGCCAGGTCCGTGATCCCTGAGCTGGCGCTCGAGTACACGCCGGAGACGTAGCCGGCCGCGTGCAGCCCGCGCGTCCACCCGCCGAGGAAGTTAAGAACGGCACGGGTGCAGGCGGACTGGCCCGTCTGGTAGCCCTCCATGTCGAAGTACACCGGCGTGCCAGGACCGAATCCGAACGCCCGCGCGGCGGCGACCGCGCTCTTGGCCTCGGACTGGCCTTCCGCGGCCGCCTGCGACGGGTTGATCTTCGCGACGAAAGGAACGTTCGTGCACGGCGCCTGCCTGCCGACCCAGAGCGGCGCGAACCGCCACCCTTCCGCGGCCACCTTGCGCACCCAGGCCGGGGTGAAGTTCCCGTAGCTGCAGGCCCAGTTCATGCCGCCCAGGTAGGTGGCGGCCACCCGGTAAGGCGAGGAGAGCCACGACGTCATCGTCGCGGCGGAGGGAACCGTACACGTGTCGAACCCGAGTCCGCTCCCGGTCAGCCCCGACACCCTGGCGGTGGCCGCGGCCGGCGCTGCCTGCTGCGCGGCGGCCGCCTTCACAGGGGCCGCCTGCGCGGTGCCGGCC
>NZ_JBARCR010000362.1:0-8285 GCF_049794275.1 Trebonia sp. | reverse complement strand
CACGGAAAGTCGAATGCTTGCATGACGGAACGGAAAAGCCCCACCGCGGTGCTGCGGGAAGGCCCCCGCACGCTGACCGAGGACCAGGTGCGCGAGATCGAGGAGACCAGCCTCGAGGGAGTGCTGCACGTCGACATCGACGACGTCATCGAGTACGTCCACAAGGACCTGAAGTCGCTGCCGGACTACACCACGCTTTACCGCAGGTACCTGAAGCAGCGGTGGGACGTCTACGACCTGGACTTCAGCCAGGATGTCGTGGACTGGACGGAGAAGATGACCGAGGCGGAACGGGAATCGTTCATCGCCATCGCGTCTGGCTTCCATCACGGGGAGCGGCAAGTCGAGATTGAGCTGCCGGTGTTCATGATCGGCGCCAGCGAGGAGGAGAAGCTCCACATCGCCGCGCAGATCGAGGACGAGGCCCGGCACACGGTCTTCTTCGACCGGTTCTACCGTGAGGTGGTCGGCCTGCGGGGAGACGACATCATGGCCGTGCTTGACGCGTCGTTCTCCTGGGTGTCCGAGACGTTCGTCGGGCCGTTCGGGCTGCTCGCGTACCAGGCGGATGAAGTCAGGCGCAACCCGTACGACGAGCGGGCGCGCGTCCGCTACGGCACGAACTACTTCCTGTGGATCGAGGGCGTGCTCGCGCTGTCGGTCATGAAGGTCACGCTCTCGTACGCCCGCTGGCGCGGGTTCCTTCCGGCCTACTACACCGGCTTCACGGCGACGTGCCGCGACGAATCGCGGCACGTGCAGGGCGGCATGCGCTACCTGCAGCAGGCCGTCCGCAAGGACCCGACGATGATCAACGAGATCCACAACACCCTGCGGACGATCCTGGCCTCGTCCGGCGTGGTGAGCCGGCGGATCTACTACGAGCCGCTCGGCTGGACCGATGAGGAGGTGCGGCTCCTGTTCCGCCAGCAGCTGCGGCGCAAGCTGAACGACGTGGGCATCGACCTCGCTCCCGATATCGAGGACATGCTCAACCGGGCACAGCCGGTGCTGGCGGGCGGATGACCCATGGCGGCACCCGGTTTCTTCACCAGTGAGTGGGCCGGCGCGGTCCGCGACGCGCTCACCGCCGGGCCGTCGGTACAGGCTCGCGCCGGGAAACTCCAGATGTACTGGGACTTCTTCGAGAAGATCAAGGGCAAGTACGCCTCTTCGTGGGCGCTGGTGTGCCGGGACCTGCCCGAGCGCCCTGGGCGCCCCGGGCGTCCCGGGCACCCCGCCCAGTCCGGCGAAGCGGTGTCCCTGTTCGTGGAGTGGGGCGACGGCGTCGTGACCGGCTGCCAGATCGCCGACCCGGGCGACCCCGGCGACCCGGGCGCCGGGATCCATGCCACGTACACGCTCGCTATGGACTACCGGGACTGGAAGGCGCTGCACGAGGGGTACGACGCGCAGCGCACGGTCATGTACCGGAAGATGCTGCTCACCGAGGGCGACCTGCTTGAGTTCTTCAAGTCGATCTACTTCTTCGTGGAGTGCCTCGCGGTGATCGGCGGCGTGCCAGCCGAGTATCCGGAGCGGATCGGACCGTCATAGGAGGCTTTCCATGGAACTTGACCTTGGCCCGGAGATCGCGCGGTTCCGGGCGGAGCTGCGGGCCTGGATCGCGGCCGAGACGCCGCCGGGCCTCGCCGGGCTCATCGACTGGACCATGCCCATGACCGCAGGCGGCCGGCGCGGCGCCCAGCTGGCCGTGGCGATGGCCGACCCGGCCTACGCCGAGTGGGCGGCCAGGCTGCTGGCCAGGCGGCTGATCTGCCCGCAGTGGCCGGAAGAGTACGGCGGGCAGGGCATGGACGCCGTGCGCCTCGCCGTCCTCAACGAGGAGTTCTACCGGGCGGGCGTGCCGCGCGTCACTCGCGGCATGGGGGAGAGCCTGGTCGGCCCGTCCATCATCGTGCACGGCTCGCCCGAGCAGCGGGCGTACTTCCTGCCGCGGATCATCTCCGGCGACGACGTGTACTGCCAGGGGTTCTCCGAACCCAACCACGGCTCGGACCTCGCCGCGGTGGAGACGCGCGGCGTCGTGCAGGGAGACGAGATCGCCGTCACCGGGCAGAAGGTCTGGACGTCGGGAGCGGCCAGGGCCAACCGGATGTTCCTGCTCTGCCGGACCGACCCGGACGCGGAGAAGCACGCCGGACTGTCTTACGTGCTGATCGACTTCAAGGATCCCGGTGTCCAGTACCGGCCCATCAAGCAGATCTCGGGCGCGGCGGAGTTCTGCGAGGACTTCCTGGACGGCGTCCGGGCGCCGCTGTTCAACGTGATCGGCGGGCTGAACAACGGCTGGCGGGTCGCCATGACCACACTCGGCCACGAGCGCGGCGGCCAGGCCACGGTCGCCCACCTGGGGTTCGAGCGCGAGTTCTGGGACCTGGTGGAGATGGCGCGCAAGCGGGGCAAGACCGCCGACCCGCTGGTCCGGCAGCAGCTCGCCTGGGCCTACACCCAGGTCGAGCTCATGCGGTACAGCGGACTGCGCACGCTGGCGCGGGTGGCCGCGGGCCGCCCGCCGGGCCCGGAGGCGTCGATCGCGAAGCTCTTCTGGAGCGAGTACCACAAGCGCCTCGGCGAGATCGCGATCAGCATCGAGGGCCCGGACGGCCTGCTGCGACCGGACGGCGACGGCTATCAGGTCAGCAAGTGGCAGAACGTGTTCCTGAGCAGCCGGGCGGGCACGATCTACTCAGGGACCAGCGAGATCCAGCGGAACATCATCGGCGAGCGCGCGCTCGGCCTGCCCAAGGAGCCACGGGTGGCGCCCTGATGGGGACGCCGGCCGCCGCCGCGAACTACGTCGCGTCGCGCGAGCTCGTCACCCCGCGGCGGCTGCGCGAGTTCTTCGCCCCG
The DNA here is from genome assembly GCF_049794275.1 of Trebonia sp. Lineage (NCBI taxonomy): Bacteria > Bacillati > Actinomycetota > Actinomycetes > Streptosporangiales > Treboniaceae > Trebonia > Trebonia sp. The sequence goes on along the minus strand of NZ_JBARCR010000362.1, from coordinate 5,411 downwards.
AAGAGCATCGTCATGGTGGGCGCCTCGGACAACTCCGGGTGGGGCAGGTTCATCGTTGCCAGCTGCCAGACGACCGGATTCGGCGGGCCGCTGATGATCGTGCACCCCAGGGCCAGGACCGCGTACGGCTTGCCGGTCGTGCCCAGCCTGTGCGACCTGCCGGAGCCTGCCGACCTGGCGTTCATCCTGGCGCCCGTGCAGGCGGTCGAGAGCGTCCTTGCCGATATGGGCGCCGCGGGCGTCAAGAACGCTGTGGTCCTCGCCTCGGGCTACCGGGAGGTGGGCGACGACGGCCGGGCGCTGGAGGACGCGATGGTGTCACGGGCGATCGCCAACGACATCACCGTGCTGGGCCCGAACTGCCTGGGGTTCCTCAACGCGCGCACGCGGGCTGCGCCCTACGCGCTGACCGTCCCGCCGCCGCTGATCGCCGGCCCCGTGGCCGTCGTGCTGCAAAGCGGCGCCCTGGCCAGCGTGGTGCTCGCCTTCACCCGGGCGCACGCCATCGGGGTGAGCGTGCTCACCTCGGTGGGCAACGAGTGCATGATCAAGACGGTCGACGTAATCGACTACCTCATCGAGGACGACGCGACCAAGGTCATCTGCCTGTTCCTCGAAGAGATCGGCGACCCGGCCAAGTTCGCGCGGGTGGCCGAGAAGGCCAGCCGCGCGGGCAAGCCGATCGTCGCGCTCAAGGTCGGCTCGAGCCAGGTCGGCCAGCAGGCGGCCCTGGCGCACACGGGCGCGGTGGCCGGCAACGACGCGGTCGTGGACGCGGCGCTGCGCCAGCTCAACGTCATCCGGGTCACCAGCCTGGAGGAACTGCTGACCACGGGCGCGATGCTCGGCTACAACAGGTGGCCGCGCGGGCGCCGGATGGGCGTGCTCACCGCTTCCGGCGGCTCGTGCGACATCATCGCCGACGCGGCCAGCACGGAGAGCCTGCAGATCCCGGATTTCGCGCCGCCGACCGCGGCGGCGATCGCCCAGCACCTGCCGCCGTTCGCCAGCGCGCGCAACCCGCTGGACGTCACGGGTTTCGGCCTGGCCAACGTGAGCGCCAGGACAGGCACGATGACCGCCATCGACCACGCGCTCGATGCCGCGGTGGACGACCCCAACCTGGACTTCGTCCTGTTCAACGGGGTGAACCTGCCGGACACAAGGCCGCAGGACGAGGACATGGCGGCGACGCTGGAGGCACGCCTCGACTGGCTGGCCCGGCGGATGGCCTCCGCGCCCATCCCGGTCATCCCGATCGGCGCCACTTGCGTCGACGTCAGCGCCTATGGGCGCGAGATGCTGAGCCAGCGCGGCCTGACCATGCTTGGCGGGCTCAATACGGGGCTCAAGGCGGTGAGCAACGCGCTGCGCTGGCTGGAGAACCGGGGCGGGCACCCCGGGCACCCAGGACACCCCGGGCTCCCCGCCCGCTCGGTGTCCCCGCCCGCCGTCCCGGTCTCCGGTCCCTGGCCTGAGGCCGAGGCGCGGCAACTGCTCGCGTCGTCCGGCGTGCCGGTGGTGCCCGGAGAGGTGGCAACATCCGCGGATGAGGCCGTGGCCATCGCCAGGCGGGTCGGGCTGCCGGCCGCGCTGAAGGTCTGTTCGGCGCAGATCACGCACAAGTCAGATATCGGCGGGGTGGCGCTCGGGCTGAACTCCGAGACGGCCGTGCGGGCCGGGTATGAGAAGGTGCGCGCCGCGGGCGAGGCCGTCTCCGGAGCGCGCGTCGACGGCGTGCTCGTGACGGCGATGCGCTCCGGCGGGGCGGAACTGCTCGCGGGCGTCACCATCGACCCGACGTTCGGCCCGGTGCTCGCGGTGGGCCTTGGCGGGATCTGGGTCGAGATCTTGCACGACACCAGCCTGCGAGTGCTGCCCGTCGACCAGGCCGAGGTCAAGCGCATGCTCGGGGAACTGCGCGGGCTGCCGCTGTTGCAGGGCGCGCGCGGCGCGCAGCCCGCCAACCTGGACGCGATAGCCGAGGCGATCGCCGGGCTCGCCGCCGTCGCCCTGTCGCTGAACGGCGCGCTGCGCGCGCTCGAGGTCAACCCGCTGTGGGTGAACGGAGATCAGGTAGAGGCGCTCGACGTCCTCATTGTCACGGAGACGGAGCCATCGAAATGATGCTGGGTACCACCGCGGAGCAGGACGAGCTGCGCGCTTCGGTCAGGCGCTTCCTGACAGCCCGGGCGCCGCTGACCCGGGTCCGCGAGCTGATGGAAAGCGAAGACGGAACGGACCGTGGTGTCTGGGAACAGGCGGGAACTCAGCTCGGCCTGCAGGGCCTGGCCGTCCCCGAGGCCTACGGCGGGGCCGGGTTCTCGTTCGCCGAGCAGGCGATCGTGCTTGAGGAGTTCGGCGCGGCGCTGTACGGCGGCCCGTATCTGGCCAGCGCCGTGCTGGCGGCGACCGCCCTGCTGGCAAGCCCGGACGAGGGCGCCCGGCGCGACCTGCTGCCCGGGATCGCGTCAGGAGAGGTCATCGCGACGCTGGCCTTCACCGAGGACGACGGCTCCTGGGACCCGGCCGCGATCTCCATGCCGGCCACCAAGAACGGCACGGGATGGAGGCTGGGCGGCCACAAGAGCTTCGTCCTTGACGGACAGTCGGCCGGGCTGCTCCTGGTGGTCGCGTCGACGACCGCGGGGCTGTCCTTGTTCGCGGTCGACGCGACGGCCGCCGGGCTGACCAGGACCGCGCTGCCGGCACTGGACCAGACCAGGAAGCTGGCCCGGCTGGAGTTCAGCGACGTGCCTGGCAGGCTGATCGGCTCGCCAGGCGACGCGGCGACGGTGCTGGACCGCACCCTGGACGTGGCTGCGATCGCGCTGGCCGCCGAGCAACTCGGCGGGGCGCAGCGGGCACTGGACATGACGGTGGAGTACGCGAAGATCAGGCACCAGTTCGGGCGGCCCATCGGCAGCTTCCAGGCGATCAAGCACCGGTGCGCCGACCTGCTGCTCGAGGTTGAGTCGCTGCGGTCAGCGGTCTCCTACGCCGCCACCGCGGTCGCCGAGGGCGCGGCGGAGGTCCCGGTCATAGCCCCGCTGGTGAAGGCGTACGCGTCGGAGACCTTCTTCCACGTGGCCGCCGAGACCATCCAGATCCACGGCGGCATCGGATTCACCTGGGAGCACGACGCTCACCTGTATTTCAAGCGGGCGAAGTCCAGCGAACTGTTCCTCGGCGACGGCAACTACCACCGGGAGCGCCTCGCGACCCGGCTGGGGCTGTGACCTGGTCCGGTTAAGTCGCGGCGGCCGTCGGTTCCGGCGGGCGGCCGGCGCGGGTATCGCGGGGCGTGGTCGCGGAATTCACCCGCCACCTGGGCGTCGGCCAGCGCGGCGAGGAAGCCGGCCGGGCCGTCGAAGTCCGGCACCTCTACGTAGGAGGCGCCCACGCCGGGCGCGTCGTGTGCGTCGGAACCCGCCCCGCCGGGCAGCGAGTACCTCTCCGCCAGGCCGGCCGCCCGCTGGTTCAGCGCCTGGTCGGCGACTTTCGCGTTGAAGACCTCGATGATGTCCGCCGCCCCGTCCGCGCACATGCCGGGAAGCAGCCTGCCCAGGCTGGATCGCACCGGGTCGAACGGATGCGGGACGTACACCAGGCCGCCTTGCGCCCTGATCCGGCTGATCACCTCGCCGAGCGGCAGCACGTACGGAATCCGCTCGGTCAGAAACAGCCCGATGACGTCACCGTTCGGGGTCCTGATCTCCTCGCCGACGATGATCCGCACGCCCAGGTCGCGCTCGGTCGCCGTGACGGCCGCCGACGTGACGTTGTGGTCGGTGACGCAGACCACGTCCAGGGCGGTCTGCCGGGCCCGCTCGGCGAGCTGCTCGAGCGTCAGCACGGAGTCGCCGGACGCGGCGGTGTGCAAGTGGCAATCCACCCGCACCCGCCCGGCAGGCGCTCGCGAGCCGGGGACCGGCCGGTCAACAGGCATCGATCGGGACTGGGCCCGCTCCTCCCTGGCCAGCGATAATAATAGAAACGTATTCTAATATCGTCAGCTCTCGCAATCCGCGCATCGCCCGGCGACGGAGGTTGCCCATGGGACTCGATCGCAGCCTGGTAGGAGTGCCGAGTGAACCGCAGCTGCGGTCCTGGGACAGCAAGGACGCCCTGCTGTACGCGGTGGGCGTCGGAGCCGGACTGGGCAGCCCCCTGGAGGAGCTGGAGTTCACGACAGAAAACTGCGAGGGGATCGAGCAGAAGGTGCTGCCGACGTTCGGCGTGCTGATCGCCCAGGCGCGGGCCGGCCGAAGTCTCGGCGACTTCAACCGGGCGATGCTGGTGCACGCCGAGCAGTTCTTCGAGCTGCACCGGCCGCTGCCGGTGACGGGCACCGTCCGTACGGTCTCGACCGTGACCGGTATCTACGACAAGGGCTCGGGGGCGCTCGTGGTCAGCGAGAACGTCGCGACGGACGCGGATACCGGCGAGCCGCTCGTGACCGCGCGGAGCGGGACGTTCATCCGCGGAGAAGGCGGCTTCGGCGGCCCGCGCGGCGCCGGCCCGCCGTGGGAGCGCCCGGACCGGGAGCCCGATCTGCGGGTCGTCTTGCGGACCAGGCCCGAGCAGGCGCTGATCTACCGCCTGTCCGGTGACCGCAACCCGCTGCACGTCGATCCGAAGTTCGCGGCCAGGGGCGGCTTCAGCCAGCCGATCCTGCACGGTCTGTGCACCTACGGAGTCACCGGCCGGGCTCTGCTGCACGCGCTATGCGGCTCGGATCCCGCCAGGTTCCGGTCGATGTCTGGCCGCTTCAGCCACCCGGTGCTGCCGGGCGAGTCGCTGACCGTATCGATGTGGCGGCAACGCGGCAGCGACACCGCTGCCTTCCAGACGACGCGGGAGGACGGCGTAGTCGTGATCGACAGGGGCCTGTTTCAGGGGGGTTAGAGCGTGCTCGGACAGCCGGCACCTTCCGTTCGGAATGAAAAGAATGATTCTTCCGAACGGGCCCGTGGCGCCTCTCACCGGGAGACGGGGACCTCGTGCCAGAGTCCGCCGTTGAGGTTGAGGTTGTTGCCTTTGGCCTGGCCGGGGGCGGTGTCGCCGATGTAGGTGTAGAGCGGGTGCCCGTTGTAGGTGAGCTGCTCAGTGCCGTCGGTGCGCTTGATCGTGCCGACCTTGCCTGGCAGGCCCTGCCCGGCGGCGGTGGTGCCGGTCACTGGGGGCCAGTACGCGGCGCAGCTGCCGTAGCACTTGGAGGCGGTCGGGGTGTCGGGGGCGAAGGAGTAGAGCGTGCGGCCGTTGGCGTTGGTCAGTACGGTGGTGCCGCTGATCGTGGTGGTCGTCAGGGCGGTGCCGGTGGCCGCGGGTGCCGTCGAGCTGGCTCCGCTCAGGGCGAGCCCGAACAGCACCAGTGCCGCGACCGCCAGGCCCGCGGCGGTCATCCCGGC
>NZ_JBARCR010000361.1:0-1530 GCF_049794275.1 Trebonia sp. | reverse complement strand
CGGTGATCTGGGCATTTACTCGGACTCCTCGGCGGGCGTACTCGATGGCCAGTGAGCGGGCGACCAGTCACCCTCTGGGTCAGTGGTTTGGCCTACTTCGATCAGATGACCGTCGGGATCGCGGATGGAGCAGCGCTTCTCGTACTGGTGCTGTTTCGGCGGCGTCAGGAATTCAGCACCCCGGGCGCTCCATTCGGCGTACACGGCCTCGATGTCTTTAACCCGGATATTGAGGAAGCTGCTGACCCGGTCCGGATCGCGCGGCGTCTCCAGGGTGACCGCCGGCTTGTCGTCGGTCGGTCCTCCGCCGGCATTGATGACGATCCAGCTGTTGGCTAGTGCAACATTGACCGGATCTCCGGGAAAGGCCACCCTGCCGCCGAGTACTTCGGTGTAGAAGCGCCGAGAGCGCTCGACATCGTCCGAGACGATGAAGTGGGCCAGCAGAATTCCTTCTGGGGGCGGTGGCAGCTCGGCCATCCGGGCACCTCCACTGGTTAGGTCTCACACCCGCTCCACGACAGGGGCCCGCAGCCGACGCTACTACAAGCTAAGCGTTCGATTACCTTCCACGTCCGCGTGGCGATCCGGACCGCGGGCGGCGGCAGAGGCGACGCTGTCCCCTGCGCTGTAGACAGGTAAGCGCGCTTCAGCTGTGATGGCGCACGTATGCGAGGGACTCCGAAACGTTGCCGTCCGATTCACATGCCCGGTGCATGTGCAGGTAGGAGACCGTCCCGGCGACCAGCGTGCACCGACTCAACATTGGCGAGGACCTCGACTCTACGAGACCCGCGAACCCTAGGTCAGCGAGACGCATCGCTCGCGAACCTCGAGGTCATGAGCAAACTCGGGTAGAAAGTCGAGGTCGATCGCCGGAATGCCGTTGTTTACGCTCGTCACTGACCCCGGCCCGGTGAACGACCGACGGACCCGGTATTTCTAGCTGAACGTAGCCAGCATCGGATGGCCCTGATCAGCGCGGCGGCCACGCCTGAGCGGGTTCTGGTCCGGCTTGGTGGCACGGATCGGGAGCTGGCCGGACCGCTCCTGGCCGGCAGGCCAGGGTGCCGGCCAGGGACTTACACGGGCGCGACGGCCCGGCCCCGGCGTGACCCTAAGGTCAGTGCCAACTCACCGATGGCCATAAAGGCCCGGGCGCGATCACTTCCGGGCAGGAGAAGAGACAGTACCCGGACGGCACCGTGGCGGTGGGGCGGGCTCAACCTGAGCATGCTCGGCGGGGAGCTCACCGGGCCGCTCGTGACGTGACCGGGAGAACCGGTACGCCCAAGGAGAAGGGAAAGTCATGAGTCTCATCGACGAGGCGCTGAGCGCCAACGCAACCATCGCCAACGACTACGATCCCAGCCGCGGGAAGCCGCCAGCGCCTAAGATCGCGATTGTCACCTGTGCGGATCCCCGGCTCACCGACATCGAGCAGATGCTGGGTCTTGCCCACGCCGATGTCGACATGATCAGGAACTTCGGCACCGTGATCGATGACGACGCGGTCCGGTCGCTTGTTCT
>NZ_JBARCR010000360.1:0-4415 GCF_049794275.1 Trebonia sp. | reverse complement strand
CGCCCGCAAGCGCGCCGCGCAGGAGACCGCGGGGCGGTCGCGGGAGATCGGCCTGGAGCGCGTCGCCGCAGCCGAGGAGCGGCTGACCGAGGCGGAAGAGGCGGTCCGCGACGACGACACGATCAGGATCGCGCTGCCAGGAACCGCGGTGCCCGCCGGGCGGACCGTGCTGACCGTGCGGGGGCTTGACGGGGCGTGGCTGCCGTGGCGGCCTGCTGTCGAGGTCGGCGAGTCCTCCGAGGAGCCGGCGCTTGGCGCGCTTGATGAGCTCGTCGTTCGCGGGCCAGAGCGGGTCGCGCTCTCCGGGCCGAACGGCGCGGGAAAGACCACCCTGCTGCGCCATATCACCGGGGAGCTGGACGGCCTGCCTGACGGGCTGACGGTGCGGCTGAACGGCGCGATCGGCTACCTGCCGCAGCGGCTCGACGTGCTGGACGAGTCGGCGTCCGTGGTGGAGAACATGCGTGCGGTCGCGCCCGCCGCCTCAGTCAACGAGGTGCGGGCGGGGCTGGCGCGGTTCCTGTTCCGGGGGACGCGGGCCGATCAGCCCGCCGGGACGCTGTCCGGCGGCGAGCGGTTCCGCGCGGTGCTCGCGGCGCTGCTGCTCGCCCAGCCCCCGCCGCAGCTGCTGCTGCTCGACGAGCCGACGAACAACCTGGACATGGCGTCGGCGCGGCAGCTGTCCGAGGCGCTGTCCTGTTATCAGGGAGCATTGCTGGTGGCGAGCCACGACGTGCCGTTCCTTCGCTCGATCGGGATCAGCCGCTGGCTGCGGCTGTCCAGGGACGGGCGGCTGCGGGAGAGCGACCCGCTTTAACCTTGGCTGCCTCAGTCTTGGCTGCCTCAGTCTTGGCTGCCGTGGTAGAGCCGGAGCGCCTCGGTCAGCCGGCGGCGCGCTTCATCGGTGTACGGCGCGTACTGGAACATGATGTGCTGCACGCCGAGTTCGGCGTAGCCGCGCATTGCCGCCGCGAGTTCCTCGGGCGTCCCTTCCAGGTGCTTGTCGTCGACGAACGCCGGCTTCTCTTGCTGGAGGTCGGAGAACCACAGGCCGATCAGCGCCGTGACGCCCATCGTCGCCGGGTCGCGGCCTACCTCGCGGCACGCGGCCTCGATCGTGGCCAGCGGCCCGGCCATCGTCTCGGGCTGACCCATGTAGCCGGTGTTCCACAGGTCGGCATACCGCGCGGCCAGCTTGATCAAGCGCGGGCCCTCGGTCCCGAACAACAGCGGCGGTCCCTGCTGACGCGGACCGCGCGGCACATCCTCGCAGTTCCGCGCCTGGTAGTACTGCCCCGTGAAATCGACGTGCCCGTCCCGCAGCATCGGTACGAGGATCTGCATGGCTTCCTCGAAACGGCTCGCGCGATGATCGAAGGGCAACCCGAACGCCTGGTACTCCGGCTCGTTCCAGCCCGCGCCAACGCCCAGGATCAAGCGCCCGTCGCTCACCTCGTCGAGGGCGGTGGCCATCTTCGCGAGGATCGCCGGATTACGGAAGGAATTGCAGAGCACCAGGGAGCCGATCTCCACCCGGTGTGTCGCTTCCGCCAGCGCGGCCAGCATGGTCCAGCACTCCCAGATCCCCGTGGTCGGCGCACCGGGGCGGCGGTACATGAGATGGTCGGCGAGCCAGATGCTGTCAAAGCCATCCGCCTCCGCCTGCTGCGCGAGCTCACGGATCGATTGGTACGGACGCTTGTCGTTGGTCTCGCGATCGTTCACCAGGTAGAGCATCAGCCCGATCTTCATGGGGGTGACGCTAACACCGGGGTCTGACAAAGCGCGCTGCGCTTCTTGCTGTTATCACGCCGTGGACCGCCGTCGTTGACCCGCGAGCGTTCGGCTTTATATCAAGGAGCAATGGACGAGGCACAGCGCGAGCGCGACCCAGAGAGCTACTTCGGCGCCGGGATCGGCGGGGGAAGTGGACTGTTCACCGCAGGAGGCACCTCGGATGGGCCGCATTCCCCCGCGCCCGCCGCGCCGTCCGTCGCCACGGTCACCGAGCCCGCCCGTGAGATCCCCGTGCATGAGGAGACCGACGTACTCGTGGTCGGCGGCGGTCCGGCCGGCACCGCGGCCGCGGTCGCTGCGCGGCGCCTCGGCCAGCGGGTGACCCTCGTCGAGCGGTACGGCGACCTCGGTGGCCTCTCGGCGGGCGGACTGGTGATCTGGATCGACCGGATGACCGATTGGGCAGGCACCCCGGTCATCGCCGGCATCGGTGCCGAACTGCTGGACCGGCTGCCCGCGGGAGCCCTCGCCGGGCCCGGCCCTGAGCTGTGGGGCTCGACCGACCCTGAGCAGGTGGCGTACTGGCGCGAGCGGCTGTCCGCGTTCCGTGAGACCGTCTGCCGCTCGCCGATGATCGACCCGGAGTGGCTCAAGATCACGTCCCACGAGTTCCTCGTCGGCGAGGGAGTGCGAGTGCTGCTGCACTGCTGGGTTGTCGCCGCGATCAACGACGAAGGCGTCGTCCGCGGCGCGATCTTCGAGAGCAAGCAGGGGCGCCGCGCGATCCTCGCCAAGGTCGTCGTGGACGCCACCGGCGATCTCGACGTCATCGCGCAGGCCGGCGGCACGTTCGTCACCGACGCCAAGAAGGACGGCACGGGCGGCAACGTCCAGCACTGCGTCAACACCGCCTTTACCTGGACGGGCGTCGACATGCGGCGGTGGCTGGCGTTCAAGCGCGGCAACCCGGTGGCCCACCACGCCCTGATGAACCGCGGCCGCGAACTCCTCGGCTTCGTGGACACACCGCATGTCGGCTGGCGCGACGACGTCGTGGTGTTCATGGGCCCCCGCCTGTCCGGCTACAGCGGGCTCGACGTCGAGCACCTCAGTAGGGTCGAGCTCGAGTCCCGCCGCCGCATGGTCGCCCACCTGGACTTCTTCCGCAAAGAGGCTCCTGGCTTCGAGAATGCGTGGATCATGCTCGCCGCGCCGCAGATCGGCGTACGGATGACCCGCCGCCTGGCGGGTTTGCATCCGATGACGTCCGACGACTGGAAGGCAGGGGTACGCCACCCCGACGAGGTAGGCGTCTCCCCTTCCCCGTCCCAGAAGTTCCCGACGGTCTCGGTGCCGTACCGCGCCCTGCTGCCGGAACGACTCGACGGCGTGGTCGTCGGCGGCCGCCACGTGGCCAGCGACGCCGCCACCCAGGCCTTCATGCGCGAGATCCCGCAGTGCTGGATGACCGGCCAGGCGGCAGGAACCGCCGCCGGCCTCGCGGCCGGCACCGGTCTCGCACCCCGCGCACTCGACGTCAAGGAACTCCGCGAGGAGCTCCGCCGGCAGGGCACATTCCTGCACGAGCCGTAGGCGGCAGGCCGGAAATTCTGCGTTGCTTGCATGAGTATGGTCGACTACTCGCGATAGCATTGCTGCCATGTCGTCACTGGACCTGTGGCAGGAATTGCGCGGCACCGAGAGCGCGGGCCGGCTGACCGGCCGCGAGCATCGGCTCAAGGATCCAGGCCGGATCGACGCGCGCGTCGCGGAAGACGTGCGCGTCAAGGGCCGCACCGCCGACGAGGCGCTCGCGGCCATCACCGACCGGATCCGGTTCTCGTTCTGCTACCCGTCCGACGGGTACCTGCCCGGGATGCGCGCGGACGTCGCTGAGCTGCGGTCGAGGGGCTTTACCGAGGTCGAGCGCCGGAACCTGTGGGAGGCGGCGGTGCGGCTCGGGACGGTCAGCGTCTGGCGGGCGCCGGGATCGGGCGAGCTGTTCGAGGTGCAGTTCCACACGGCGCTCAGCCAGTCGGTGCGGGAACGCTCATTCCCGCTGTACGCGCGGCTGCGCTCCGCGGAATCCGACGATGACACGCGGGCGGAGCTGCAGGCCCTGTCGCGGGCCCTCTGCTGGAGCGGCCCCGTGCTGGCGGACCGGCCATTCCGGCCCGGCGGGATGGCGCACCGCGTCGCCTACTACGCGATCATCGACGCGCTGAGCAGCCGCGAGTCGCCGGCCGGGGTGCTGCGCCGGGTCATGCACCCGGACGGGCAGCGGGACGAGGCCTTCGGGCACGACCTGGCGTGGCGGCACACGTTCCTGCTGTACTCCGCCGAGCGCGGCAATCTCGATAACAAGCTGCGGCAGATCAGCGGCATCGAGGCCGCACGGATCGTCGGCCGCGTCCGCACGGCCGCGGCCGCGGCGGCGTCCTAGCCGGCCCTGGTGCGTCCTGGCGTGTCGTGGTGAGCCCGATGGGTCCGTGGCCGAGCGAATATTCTGGCGACTCGCGTGCTCCCGGACGGTATAACCAGCCCATGAGCACGCCTTCCCTCGCGGGTTCCGAGCGGTCGCGTCTGCGGGCCGCGCTGCGCTCGGCCATGAAAGAGCGGGACACCGTCGCGGCGGCCGGGCTGCGGTCGGCGCTGGCGGCGATCGCCAACGCTGAGGC
>NZ_JBARCR010000359.1:0-4567 GCF_049794275.1 Trebonia sp. | reverse complement strand
CGCCGCTCGCCCCGGTCGCCAGCCACCGGCCCGCCGCTCGCCCCGGTGGCCAGCCACCGGGCCCTGATGGCGGTCGATGGGCCATCCACCGCCATAGAGGGTGGTCGATGGCCCATCGACTACCTTGGCGGCCGGACCCCAACCATCCAAACGTGGTCGATGTCCCATCGACCACCAAAGAGCGTGGACGATGTCACATCGAGCACGTTCGTGGCGAGGTAGGGCTGCTGGGAACGTGGACGATGTCACAGCGACTACGTTCGCGCCGTGGGCGGGGAGCCGCTGGAACGTGGACGATGTCGCATCGACCGCGTTCGCGGGTGAGGCGCGGGGGAGAAGTCAGGCCGTGAGAGCTGGCACCTTACGTTCTGGATGATGGGCGGACCAGCAGGGGAAGCGGGCGGTCAGCTCTTCGCCCGCGGCTAGCCGGGCGAGTGCCTTCTTGCTCTGGTCATCGGCCGGGGTGTACACGGTCATCCGGGCGCCGGGCACGGCGTTCACGGCGAAGCTGCTGGAAGTCACGGTGATGCGGCCGACGCTGGGGTGGCGGAGGTTCTTCACCATGCCGGTCGGCTGCGCGACGTCGTGTGCCGCCCAGGACTCGGCGAACGCGGGGCTTTCCGCCTCGAGGCGGCGGATGAAGTGCGTCCAGGCCGGGTCGCTGAGGTGCTTGCTGTACGCGGCGCGCAGCTGGCCGACCATGGTCGCGCAGGAGGCCTCGTGGTTGTCGTACGGCGCGCAGCAGGGGAGGGAGGTGAAGACGGAGAGCAGGGTGTTCCGCTCGGCTGTCGGGGCGGACGTGACCGCGGGGAAGATCGCGGCGTACACCGCGTTCCAGGCCAGCAGGTCGAACCGTTCCGTGACCACGCAGGCGGGGATCGGGAGCGCGTCGAGGATCTGCTGGATCTCGTCAGGCAGCGGGCAGTCGTCGCAGCCAGGCACCGCGGCCGTGCCGGGGACGTCGGCGAGCCGGAACAGGTGCGCGCGCTCGGTTGTGTCGAGGCGCAGCGTGCGTGCGATCGCGTCGAGGACCTGGACGCTGGCGTTGATCGGGCGGCCCTGCTCCAGCCACGTGTACCAGGTGACGCCGACGCCTGCTAGCTGGGCCAGCTCCTCGCGCCGCAGGCCGGCGGTGCGGCGGCGGGTGCCCGGCGGCAGCCCGACATCCTCCGGGCTGATCCGCTCCCGCCGGGTGCGCAGGAACGCGGCCAGCTCAGTGCGGCGATCCGCGGTTCCGTTGATGGTGCTCACGCTCACGCTATCCATTCTCTCGTCAAGACGGCGGCCGTGCCAGGTGGTGTTGGTACCAGGATAAGCAGGCTCTTGGTACCAGAATAAGCCGCGCCGCAAACTAGGTGACATGACAGAACTCATCGAACGCCTTCCGCTGCGCGCCGGGCGCCGGGCGTCTGCCGGGGCCGGGCCGCGATCCAGCGTCGTCCTGGCGGTCGTGCTGACCGGGCAGCTGATGGCGGTGCTCGACACGAACATCGTGAACGTCGCGATCCCGTCGATGCACGCCGACCTGCACGCGTCCGGGGCCCTGCTGCAGCTGATCGTCGCCGGGTACACGATCGCGTACGCGGTGCTGCTCATCACTGGCGCGCGGCTCGGCGACATCCTCGGGCACCGGCGGGTGTTCCGCGCGGGAGTGCTGCTGTTTACGCTGGCGTCGCTTGGCTGCGGACTGGCGCCGACGGCCGGCGTGCTGGTGGGGCTGCGCTTCGCGCAAGGGGTCGGCGCCGCCGTGATGATCCCGCAGGTACTCAGCCTGCTGCAGCGCACGTACCAGGCGCCGGGCCCGCGGGCGCGGGCGATGAGCCTGTACGCGACGGTGATCTCCGGTGGCGCGGTGCTCGGCCAGGTGGTCGGCGGCCTGCTGATCAGCGCGGACGTGTTCGGCCTCACGTGGCGGTCGGTCTTCCTGGTGAACGTGCCCATCGGGGTCGCGGTGCTGCTGTGCACGGGGATGCTGCCCGGCGCGCGGGACATGACCGGGCGACGGCTCGACCTGCCCGGGCTGCTGGTGCTGACCCCGGCCGTGCTCGCGTTCGTGCTGCCGCTGGTGCTCGGGCAGCCGCTTGGCTGGCCTGTGTGGGGGTGGGCGCTGCTGCTGGTGTCGGTCGTCCTGTTCGTCTTGCTCGGCTTCGTCGAGCACCGGGTCGCCGCGGGCGGCGGGCAGCCGATCCTGCCGCGTGCCCTGCTCGGCCTGCCCGGCGTGCTGGCCGGGATCGGCGGGCTGTTCGCGGCGATGATGGTGTTCGGCGGCTGGCTGTTCGGGTTCGCGCTGGAGCTGCAGGACGGGCTCGGCGAGTCGGCGCTGCGGGCGGGGCTCACCTTCGCGCCGGCCGCGGTGGCGTTCGCGCTGGTCAGCCTCAACTGGCGGCGACTTCCCGCGCGGTACTACGCGGTGCTGCCGGCCGCCGGGTTCGTGGTGAACGGGCTCGGGCTGCTCTGGCTGGGCCTGCTGTTCCGGTCTGGCGATGACGGGACCAGCTTCTGGGTGTACGCCGCGTCGGCGGTGGCCGGGGCCGGCATGGCGGCCGCGTTCAGTCCGCTGATGACGCGGGTGCTGTCCCGGGTACCGGTGGCGATCGCGGCGGACGCCAGCGGGGTCATCGTGACCGTGAACCAGCTCGGGATTGTGACCGGCGTGGCGACGTTCGGCACGCTGTACCTGAACCTGGCTGGGCGGCTGCCTGGGTCGCTGGGCGGCTCGGCCGCTTTCGCGATCTCGTCGGCGAACGCCTACCTGGCCACGTCGGTCGCGCTCGCGGTGCTCGGGCTGCTCGGCGCGTTCCTCTCGGTGGCGCACATGCGGGTGACGGCGCGGCACGCGCTGGCGGCCGCGCGGCAGTAGGCTGCGGGGCGTGAGCAGGACACACCGGCTTGACCTAGATGATCAGACCCTGCGCGAGTGGGACGCCATGGTGCTGGCCGCCGGCCCGGACGGGATCGTGCTTGACCGTTCGGCCTTCTATCCGGGCGGCGGCGGCCAGCCGCCGGACCATGGCGTGCTGCTGTGGGGCGGCGTGCAGACCCGGATCGTGGACGCCCGAAAGAGCCCGGACGACATGTACCTCGTGCCGCTGGACGGCGACCCGCTGCCTGTCGTCGGCACCACCGTGCGCGGCGCGGTGGAGGATGAGCGGCGGACGTCGCTGATGCGGACGCACTCCGGGCTGCACGTGCTGTGCGGGGTGGTGTTCCGCGACTTCGGCGCCCTGGTGACCGGCGGGAACATGGAGCCGCTGACGGCGCGGATGGACTTCAACCTGGAGGCCGTGCCGCCGGGCTTCAAGGAGGCCGTCGAGGACGCGTGCAACGCCGAGCTGCGCCTCGACCGGCAGATCGTGGTGCGCACGCTGCCGCGGGCCGAGGCGTTCGAGATCCCGGACATCATCAGGACCGCGACCAACCTGGTGCCCGAGGACGTCAAGGACGTGCGGATCGTGGACATCGTCGGCCTGGACCAGCAGGCCGACGGCGGCACCCACGTCGCGTCGACGTCCCAGGTCGGCCGCATCTCGGTCGTGAAGATCGAGAACAAGGGCAAGGGCTTCCGGCGGATCCGCCTCGCCATCGGTTCGTGATGGGCGCGGCTTCGAAGCCGGGGGCGCTGCTGGACGCCGACGCGGTGCGCGCGGCGCTGGCCGGCCCGGGTCGCGGTGACTCCGAGCTCGGCGCCGGCGGCCTGTGGACGTCGCTCGAGGTCGTGGCCGTTACCGGCTCCACCAATGCGGACCTGCTCCGGCGCGGTGGCGCGGAAGGCCAGGTCCTCGTCGCGGAGTCGCAGGTCGCGGGGCGTGGCCGGATGGGCCGGTCCTGGGTCTCCGCTCCCGGCGCGTCGCTCACGTTCTCTGTGCTGCTCCGCCCGGGTTCTGTACCAGCGGCCAGGCGCGGCTGGCTGCCGCTGCTGACCGGGGTTGCTGTCGCTAGTGCGGTGCGGGACGTCTCTGGCGTGGCTGCCGTCTTGAAGTGGCCCAACGACGTCTTGGCCGGTTCGCGGAAGCTGGCTGGCATCCTCGCGGAGCAGTCGGGCGATGCCGTGGTGGTCGGCATCGGGCTGAACGTGGCCACGCCGGCTGACGCGCTCCCCGTGTCGCCGAGCGGCCTGCCCGCGACGTCGCTGCTCGTCGAGGGCGCTTCCGTGTCCCGCGAGGCCTTGCTGGCCGCGATGCTGCGCGAGCTGGAACGCCGCTACACGGCCTTCAGGGACGACCCCGACCCCGCGCGGGCCGGCCTGCTGTCTGATTACCGAGCCTTGTGCGCGACCCTCGGCCGCTCAGTCCGGGTGGAGCTGCCTGGCGGCCGCGTCCTGTCCGGCGTGGCGGAAGATGTAGATGCCGATGGCCGATTGCTGGTGGCGCCGGCTTCCGGTGCCCCGCCGGTGACGGTCTCCGCGGGGGATGTCATCCACGTCCGGCTGTTACGCCACCCGCACCGCGACTTCGTGGTGCGAGACACGCTCGTCCCAGCGGCTGAGTGCCGCCTGGGCCGCGTCCTCGATCACCGCCTGCTCGTAGTCGTCCCCCGCGAACCCGCGAACCGCGTCCAGGTCCGCGAA
>NZ_JBARCR010000358.1:0-1805 GCF_049794275.1 Trebonia sp. | reverse complement strand
GCGGACGACGCGGTCGGGGTCGCGGACGAGCAGGCGCGGGTCGTCCGCGCGGATCGTGCCCGCCCCCACGAGGATCGCGTCCGCCGCGGCGCGCAGTTTGTCCACTTCGTCGAGGTCCTCGGGGCCGGACAGCACAAGCCGCTCCGCCGACGCGTCGTCCAGGCAGCCGTCGACAGAGACGGCGCAGCTCAGCAGCGTGTAAGGGCGGCCCGTCACGAACAGACTCTATCGGCGCAGCGTCCGCGGACACGGTGATTTACTGTGCTAATGGCAGGTCATGCGATATCGCCCGCGACACCCGTGTGGGGCGCGGCCAGGGACACGTTCGAGTCGGTCAGCCCGGCGACAGGCGAGGTGCTCGCCACCTTCCCCGTAGACGGTGAGCGCGAGGTCGCGGCCGCCGTCCGGCGCGCCAGCGAAGCCGCCGCGTGGTGGGCCGGGCTCGGCTTTGACGACCGCAAGCTGCGGCTGCTCGCCTGGAAGTCGCACCTCACCAGGTACATGGGGCGGCTGGCCCGGCAGGTGCATGACGAGACCGGCAAGCCCCTCGACGACGCCACGCTCGAGATCATCAACACGATCCTGCACCTGGACTGGGCGGCGCGGCACGCGCGCTCCGTGCTGAAACCGCACCGGGTGCCGAGCGGGCTGCTGATGTACAACCACTCCGCCATGCTCGAGTACCAGCCACTCGGCGTCATCGGGGTCATCGGGCCGTGGAACTACCCGGTGTTCACCCCGATGGGGTCGATCGGGTACGCGCTGGCGGCCGGCAACGCGGTGGTGTTCAAGCCGAGCGAGCTGACGACGGGCACCGGCCAGTGGCTCGTCCAGTCGTTCGGCGAGGTGCTCAGCGAGGTGTTCGGCGACACGCAGCCGGTGCTGCAGCTGGTGACCGGGCTCGGCACCACCGGCGCGGAGCTCGCGAGATCCGGGGTGGACAAGATCGCGTTCACCGGGTCGGCGGCGACCGCCCGCAAGGTGCTCGCCGCGGCCGCCGACACGCTCACCCCGGTGCTCGCCGAATGCGGCGGCAAGGACGCCCTGCTCGTCGACGCCGACGCGGACCTTGACGCGGCGGCCGACGCCGTGGCGTGGGGCGCCATGTCCAACGCCGGGCAGACCTGCGTGGGCGTCGAGCGGGTCTACGTCGCCGAGGCCGTCTATCACCCGTTCATGGAGAAGCTAAGCGAACAGCTCAGTAAGCTGCGCCCCGGCGAGGACGACGGGGCGTCCTACGGGCCCATGACGCTGCCCGGGCAGGTCGACGTCGTGGAGCGGCACGTGGCCGACGCGGTGGCGCGGGGCGGGCGCGCGGCGGCCGGAGGGCTGGATTCCGTGCGCGCCCCTTACGTCGATCCCGTGGTCCTCGTGGACGTGCCCGCCGACAGCGCGGCGATGCGCGAGGAGACGTTCGGGCCGGTCGTCACCGTCACCCCGGTGCCGTCGCTGGCCGACGCCGTGCGGCTGGCCAACGCGTCGCCGTACGCGCTCGGCTCGGCGGTGTTCACCAAGCGGCGGCGGGCGGGCCTGCAGGCGGCGCGGGCGTTGCGGGCCGGGATGACGTCGGTCAACTCGGTGGTGTCGTTCGCGGTGGTGCCCGCGCTGCCGTTCGGCGGGTCCCGCGAGTCGGGATTCGGCCGGATCCACGGCCCGGACGGGCTGCGCGAGTTCTCCAGGGCCAAGTCCATTACCAGGCAGCGGATGCGGCCGGTGATCCGCACGACGACGTTCCGCCGCGACTCGCGGGACATGGACCGCCTGGTGCGGCTGGTCACGGTGCTGCACGGGCGGCTGTACCAGCC
>NZ_JBARCR010000357.1:0-1943 GCF_049794275.1 Trebonia sp. | reverse complement strand
TGCGCGGACATGACGCGGGACGAGGCGTACGTGTTCCGCGGCTTCGATTCCGATCCGGCCCGCGCGGAACAGGTGCCGCACAGCGCGTTCACCGACCAGTCGTGCCCCGCTGACGCGCCGCCGCGCGCGTCGATCGAGATCCGGATGTTCGCCTTCTACGCGGAGTAGCCCTTGAAAGACCTCACGATCGCGAGCATCGAGGCGCTGCCCTGCTCGGTCCCGCTGAAGCAGGCCGTCACCCAGGGACTCGGCTCGGTCAGCAAACGGGACACGGTGATCGTCAAGGTCACCACCGCCGACGGCCTGACCGGGTACGGCGAGTCCTACAACGGGCGCGCCCCGCTGGCCGTCGCCGCGACGATCGACACGACGCTGCGCGACCTGCTGACCGGCATGGACGCTTCTGCGACCACCGAGGTCTGGGCCCGGTTCGAGAGCCGCGTGCTGGCCAACCACGGCACCTGCGCCGCCTGCGTCTGCGCGATGAGCGGCATCGACATGGCGCTGTGGGACGTCAAGGGCAAGGCGCTCGGCCTGCCGCTGTACCGGCTGCTCGGCGGCGCCGCCCGCCCGGTGCCCGCGTACGCGGGCGGCTTCGCCCTCGGGTACGCCGCCCCGGCCGCCGTGACCGAGGAGGCGCTGGCCCAGGTCGCGCTCGGCTACCGCGCCGTCAAGCTGCGGCTCGGCGACTCGCTTTCCAGTGATTCGGAACGGGCCCGTGCGATGCGCGCGGCCCTCCCCGCAGACGTGGCGCTGCTGGCCGACGCCAACTGCCGTTACTCCGTCGATGACGTCCGCGCCATGCTGCCGGTGCTGGCCGACGCCGGGGCAGGCTGGCTGGAGGAGCCGTTCCCGCCGTACGCGGACCACCTGTGGCGTGCCGCCGCTTCGCTGGCCGCGCCGTACCTGCCGCTCGCGGCGGGCGAGAACTGCTACACCCGCTACGAGTTCCAGCGGCTGCTCGATCTTGGAGCCGTCTCGGTGGTCCAGCCCGACCTGTCCCGCTGCGGCGGCATCACCGAGGCGCTGCGCATCGCCGCGCTGGCCGCCGGGCCCGGCCTGCCGGTCTGCACGCACGGCTGCCACACCGGGCTGAACTTCGCGGCCAGCGTGCACTACCTCGCGAGCATCGGCAACGCCCGTTACTTCGAGGCCGACGGCTCAACCGATAACCCGCTGCGCACGGTCGCCTGCTCGGCGTCCTACGAGCTGAGCGCGGACGGCACGGTGCTGCCGCTGGAGGGCCCGGGCCTCGGCGTCGAGGTGGACGAGGATTACATCCGGGCCCACCCGATCACCGAGGGCCCGGCCTGGCACTGACGCCCCATCAGGCACACGCGCCTCACAGCCTCTTGCGTCACATTAGCCACTCCCGCGGACTTTGCAGCCGCCATGACCATTTTCCGAGTTGAGTGACCGGTCACAAGTGGTCACGCGGTATGCAAGGTGGCGCCCAGGATGCAAAGTCGGGGCAGGCGAACCGGGTGACCGGCGTCGGCGGGGCCCTAGTCAGCCCGCAGCTCTCACGGGCTTCACAGGCCCGGGATACCTAGCGGCTCTTTGTTGACGTGGTGACCATATGTGACCGGTCACTGAGCCTGAGAAGTGGTCACCGCATCAACAAAGCCAAGAGGAGTGACTGGTGTGGCAGGAGATGGGCCGTACGGGGTGATCGTGGGGGGAGCCGGGCCGGACAGCCGACGGACAGGACGGGTGCGCCATGCCGGAGGCGGTGATTTGCCTGGGAAGGCCGGCCGGCAAGGACGGTGCGGGTGGTGAGTCGGCGGAACGCTGGCGAGGCGGCCGGCGGGGCGGGGCCGCCCGGCGAGTCAGCTGGACCAGCCGGGAGAAAGTACGGGCCCGTTCGGGATAAGGATTCCCGTATGCGGCGGATACCTCGGCTTTTTGCAGCCGGGTGTCAGCTGATTGCCGTGACTTTTACC
>NZ_JBARCR010000356.1:0-6434 GCF_049794275.1 Trebonia sp. | reverse complement strand
GCGGAGGAACGGGGCTGGCTGTGATCAGAGGCTGGCCAGCACCTCATCGGCCAGCCCGGCCGGGGTGAGCCGGTCCGAGCGCAGCAGGAGCGTGCCACCGGGCTGGCGGGCCGCGGCCGCCACGATCTCATCCACGCCGGTCATGCCGGCCTCGCGGGCAAACTGGTCCCATTCCTGGCCGGGCTCCGGCATGCGGGCGTTGAGCCGCTCCCGGAGCACGCCGGCGTCCGCATCCAGGAAGACGTGCCGGACCTCCTCGCCCGCGGCGGCCAGGCCGCCGAGGATCTCGGCCCGGTAGGCGTCGCGGATCAGCGACATCGGGACGATGAGCGTGTCCGCGTGGTGCCTGCGCAGCGACAGCGCCGTCGCGATGACCAGTTCCCGCCAGCTCGGCAGGTGCTGGAAATCGCCGTTGGGCGGCATCCATTTCCACAGCATGAGGCCGACGTCCTCCGGGTCATAGACGACCGCGTCCGGGAGCCGCCGGTGCAGTTCCGCCGCCAGCGTCGTCTTGCCCGCGCCGAATCCGCCGTTGATCCAGATGATCACCGGCCCAAGCTATCCGGCTCATCCCTGGGCCGCCTTGCACGGAGCAGGTTTATGGCACAGTTTCGACTGTGCCGTTGGATGATCTGCCGGACTGGTTGCCGGGTTGGTGTCTGGATCATCTGGGCGGCGAACCCGTCGGCGTGCTGTTCCGGCTGCAGCAGGTTTCGATGGTGTTCGGTCTCCGGCTGGCTGATGGCAGGGATGTCGTGGTGAAGGCCCGCGCCGATGACGGCCGGGCCGTGTCGTGTGTCGCAGCCCAGGCGCGGCTGGCCGAGCGCGGGTTTCCGTGTGCCCGGCCGCTCACGCCCGTGGCCGGTATCGGTTCGCTGGCTGTGCACGCCGAGGAGTTCCGGCCCGGCGGTGAGGTGTTGCACGGGGACTCGCCGGACGTGGCCGCGCGCTACGCGGAGGTGTTCGCCTGGCTTATGGCCGAGCTGGCCGGCGTGACCGCCGCGCCGCCGCTGCCGAATCCGCCCTGGGTGCGCTGGGACCACGCCGATTCCGGGATGTGGCCGGCGATCGACTTCCTCGATAACCGGGACCAGAGCGTCGTGCCCGCGCACGTCGTTGCGGCGGCAGAGCGGGCTCGGAGACGGCTACTGGCCGCCAACCTGCCGTGCGTGCTGGGCCACGCCGACTTCGAGGCGCAGAACATCCGGTGGCACCGCCGGGAGGTGGGAACGGTACACGACTGGGACAGCCTGGCGTGGCAACCGGAGGCGGCGCTGGCGGGAGCGGCGAGCGGGGCGTTCGCCAGCGCCGGGCCGCCCACGCTGGCACCGATCGAAAGCTCCGAGGCGTTCCTGGCGACTTATCAGGACGTTCGGGGGCGCTTGTTCACGGCCGTGGAGCAGGAGATCGCGTGGGCGGCCAGCGTGTGGATGGCTACATACAACGCCCGGGAGCAAGCACTGTTCGGCGCCCCCCAGCTGTCCGGCGATGCGCTCAGGACACAAGCAGCCGAACGCCTCCGCCGGGCTAATGCCTAGCGCGGGACCTGCCACCCTGAGCTGGAGCACGGGGTACCGGCATCCGCCGCTGCCGCGCGGCGCGCCACTAACGGCTGCGCTTGTGCGTTGTCCATACCCCCATGAGATTAAGCGATCACCGGCCAGGTGTGGACCGGCTCGTTGGTGTGCATGTGGTCGATGTAGCGCTCGGTCATCTGCCGCAGTGCATCCAGCCGGCCGACCCCGCCGCGTCCTGAGATCGCCTCGACCGTTGCGATCTGCCAGGCGGCGCCGGTCTGGCCGGTGATGCAGCGCTGCTCAATGAAGCCGAGCAGCCGGTCTGCGTGGACTGGGTTGACGCCCCAGCGGCTGAGGCCCTCGCGGGCCAGCGGCAGCAGGCGGCGCAGCACCAGTTCGGCCACCGGCACTTCGCCGAGCCCGGGCCAGTACAGGTGCGCGTCCAGGCCGCGGCGGGCCGCCTCGTGCAGGTTCTCGCCGGCGGTCGCGAACGCCATCTGGCTCCAGATCGGCCGCTGCGCCTCGGCGAGCGTGCGCACCAGCCCGTAGTAGAAGGCAGCGTTCGCTACCACGTCGGCGACGGACGGGCCGGCTGGCAGGACCCGGTTCTCCACCCTGAGGTGCGGCCTGCCCTCGACAACCGCGTAGATCGGCCGGTTCCACCGGTACACCGTTCCGTTGTGCAGGCTCATCTCGGCCAGTTGCGGGCAGGCGCCGCCATCGAGCACGGCGAGCGGGTCCTCGTCCTCGCAGATCGGCAGCAATGCGGGGAAGAACCGCAGGTTCTCCTCGAACAGGTCGAACACCGAGGTGATCCAGTGCTCGCCGAACCACACTCGAGGCCGCACGCCCTGTTCCTTCAGCTCGTCCGGCCGGGTGTCGGTGGCCTGCTCGAACAGCGTGATCCGGGTCTCGTGCCACAGTTGCCTGCCGAACAGGAACGGGGAGTTGGCGCCCAGCGCCACCTGAACGGCGGCGGCCGCCTGGGCGGCGTTCCAGTAGTTCGCGAAGCTCTCCGGGTTGACCTGCAGGTGAAGCTGAAGGCTCGTGCAGGCGGCCTCTGGGGTGATGCTGTCGGTGTGGGTGAGCAGTTTCTCTGCGCCGTCGATGGAGATCCGCATGTCCTCCCCGCGCGCGGCGAAGATCTGCTCGTTGAGCACACGGAACCGGTCGCTGGCTGTCAGCGTGCCCAGGTGCATGTCCTGTTTCCGCAGCGTCGGCAAGATGCCGACCATCATCACCCGGGTCCCGGTGCTGCGGGCCTTCTCGTCCCCGGCGTTGAGGTCGTCCCTGACGACTTGCTCTAGCTCGGCCAGCGCGTCTCCGGCCAACCGCCGGGGCGGCACGTTGATCTCCAGGTTGAACTGCCCGAGCTCAACGCCCCAGGCCGGGTCCGCGATCGCGTCCAGCACGTCGGTGTTGCGCATGGACGGCAGGGCCTGGGAGTCGACGAGGTTCAGCTCGATCTCCTGGCCCACCGACGCCGGATTGTCCTCGAACAGGTGGTCCCGCAGCATCCGGGCCAGCGCGTCCAGCGAGCGCCGTACCTTCTCCCGGTACACTCGCCGGTCCTCGCCGCTGAACTTGATCGCCTGAATCTCACGACCCATGAGGCCTCCCGCCCACCGCCCTTCTCTACACAGTCGCACGCTACGTGACCAGGCGCCAGCGTCTGCGGCTGGTTAGACCGGCTGGTCAGGTGGTGTGCAGGCGAGTGGTCTCGTCGCGGACCCACAGGCCGAGCAGGCCGCGCAGGTGCGCGATGAACTCGTCGTGCTCGCGGGCTGGGTAGGTGGAGCGCACGGTGTCGATCAGCAGCCGGTCGAAATCGGGCCCGGCCACCCAGTCGAGCACGATCTCGTCGATGCGCGGCAAGCTGGTCTGGCAGAAGTCCAGGTAGCGGTCTGTCTCGAAGTAGCTGTCGGCGAGCTTCCCGTAGGCGTCCAGCTTTTCCTGGTAAGTCATGTCCGGGTCATCGCCGACCTCGAAGAACATGTCTGTCTCCAGGTCGAGCTTGGGGCGCCGCTCGGTCACCAGGGCGAAGACGCACCACTTGACCAGCGCTTTGATCGCCCAGGGGAAGTAGTAGTGCAGGCTGGTCAGGGCCACGTCCGGGCAGGCGTTGGCATAGTCGATGGGATAGACCTCGGTGCCCTTGACCAGCGTCTCGCAGGAGTTGAGCTCCCACCGGAAGAAGCTGTTGACCAGCCGCCCGATCGTCACCACCTCAGACCCGACATCCGGTGAGAGGAAGTCGTGGTCGACCGCGTAGCGCAAGTGCATGGGCTGGTCCGGCTGGAAGCGCACGACCATCGTCTCGGCGCCGATCGACAGCGAGCGGGCGAAGACGTCGTAGTCGATGGCTTTCTGCAGGTGCATGAGCATCTCACCGCTCTGGTCGTAAGCGGCGTGCAGTTCGGCGGGGTTGCTGATCCGGGAGACGCCGCGCCAGGCACCGCCGTCAAACGGCTTCATGAACAGCGGATAGCCGATCCGTTCCGCGATGGCGTCCAGGTCGAAGGGCTGGTTGTAGCGGGCGGCGGTGTAGGCGTACCGTGCGTTGTCCACCGGGTTCTTGAAGGGGACCAGCACGGTCTCCGGCACCTTGAGGCCCAGCCGCATCATGGCGCAGTAGGCCGCGTGCTTCTCCATGGACTGGAAGGTGAACGGGCTGTTCAACAGGTATACGCCGTTCATCAGGGAGACCTTCTTCAGCCACTCCCTCGGGTGGTAGTACCAGTACCCGAGCCGGTCGATGACCAGGTTGTGGCGGGGCTGGTCGCGCAGGTTGAACGGCTCGATGGTGATCCGCTCGCAGTCGAAGGTATGCCGAGTGCCGCCGGTCCCCTCGACCGGTCCCAGCCGGCGCAGGATCTCCTCGAACGCCTTCGGCCAGTCCTCCTCGGTACCGAGCAGCAATCCGATCAGGTGCCTGGAAGCGGTCAACATGGACCTCCGTTCAGCAGAATCGTGGCAGGTGATGGGCAAGCTGGGCGCGCCAGGAGGGCCAGTCGTGGGGCACGTCGAAGCCCCACAGGTCGAGCTCGTGCCTGATGTCCTTGCTGGCAAGTAGCTCGGCGAACCGTCTGGTGCTGGACAGCGATCCAGTGGTGTCTTCCCACTGTCCCTGGCCGCACACCAGCAGCAGGGTGACCCGGGCGCGCAGCCAGTCGAGGTGGTCACCGTGCAGATTGCCCGCGTAGTCCAGCGGGCTGTTGAAGTACGCCTCGCTGCCGCGCTCGCCCCAGCCGTGCCAGGACGCGGGGTCGTAGTTGCCCGAGAAGCACATGGCCAGCGGGAAGAGGTCGGCCCGCTTGAGCGCGAAGTTGGCCGCGTGGAAGGCGCCCATGCTGCAGCCCAGGGTGGCCACCTCCACCTCGCCGCCGCAGTCCCGGTAGATCCACGGCACGACCTCGCTGAGTATCCACGACTCGTAGCGGCCGTGCTGGCGGGCGCGTTCTTCCACCGGGATGTTCTGGTTGGACCAGGAGGCGGCGTCGTAGCTGTCGACGCAGTAAAGCTTCAGCCGGCCCTCGTCGATCAGGTTCGACACGGCGCCGATCATGCCGTTGTTCTCGAAGTCCCAGGCTTTGCCCTGCTCGGACGGGAACGCCAGCACCGCACGTCCCCAGTGGCCGTACCGGATGACGGTGCCCGCCGCGCCGATGGCGTCCGACCACAGCTCGGTCACCTCCCGGCTCACCGGCTCACCCGCCCGAGCAGCTCGGTGAGGTAGGGATCGAACGCGTCGCGCCAGCCCGTGTAGTTATGCATGTCGGGTACTTCGTGCAGGGTCGCCGGGTAAGCCCTGCCGCGCATGGCCTTGACCATCAGGCGGTTGTTCTCGAGGTTCTCCTCGATCACGCCGCAGGTGAGGACCGCGGGCACGGGCCGGGGCGGCAGCCCGCCATCGTGGGTGTCGGTGACGAACCTGACGACCCGGCGGTAGTAGGGGAACCACCGTTCGTGAGAGTCGAAGCGCGGCAAGAAGAAGCTGCCGGACTGAAGGAACAGCGCGTCAAACGCGTCCGGGTAGCGGCAGTACGCGTGCAGCATCGCCAGCGCGCCGAGGCTAGTGCCCATCCCCACGCGACCGCTCGTCGCCACCCGGCCGGTGATCGCGGGCAGCACGGTCGTGCACAGCGCCCGGGTGTAGCGCATGCTGGCGGAATACCAGCGGTTCCTCGGCCCCGGGCTGAGCAGCGCGGCCCGCAGCCGCGGGAGCCAGTGCCCGGCGACCCCCGCGGACAGGTACCGGGTAAGGCTCGCCAGCGTGTCGTACTCCGGCCCGTCGTGCACCACGAGCAGCGGCAGCCGCTCGCCGGGCTGCGTGCCCTGCGGAGACCAGACCCGGACGGAGACCGCCGCGTCAAGCGCCTTGACCGGTACGTCGACAGCGGTAACGTTCCCTGGCTCGGCCGCGGTGCTCAGCCAGCCCGGTGGGGTGTAACCCGGGAACTCCAGGACGCTCTTCGGTCCGAACGCTCCCGCGACCTGCCGCGAGTTCCCGGGATCCAGCACAGTCTCCGTGCCGCCGCCGGCGTGCCGCAGTTCCAGCAGATACTCCATCCGGTTCACCGGCGGCCGATCGATGACCAGCTTCCATCCGTCGCCGCTGCGGTGGAAGCCGAGATGGTCGCCGGGGATCCGCACGTCCTGGATGAGCCGCACGCCCGCCAGTCGATGCTCAGGATCGGCCAGCAGGAAGGTCACCGCATGCTCACTCATCTGGCCGCTGGCCTCGGTAATCGGCGCCGACGTCGCGGCCAAGTTCCTGGCGCAACTGATCCTCCGCGCGATCCCACTCAGGGCCGAAGACCGCGGTCATGGCGGCTTTCACTGCGCTGGCGGCATCAGCCAGCCGGTCGGCTACTTGCCGTACCTCGGCCGGCGTCCGCACCGTGACCATGACATCAC
>NZ_JBARCR010000355.1:0-6180 GCF_049794275.1 Trebonia sp. | reverse complement strand
GGCTGGTACTGCTGGTGCTGGCGGGGCGCCGGGCGGCTGCCCGTGGCGGTTCTGGTGGCGGTTCTGGTAGCGGTTCTGATGGCGGTTCTGGTGGCGGCGCCGGGCGCGGGGGCGGTCTCGGGCGGCCGGCGCTGGTCGCGGCGGTGGGGACCGGGCTGACGATCGCCGCCTACACCACGGTCGACGGCCTCGGAGTGCGGCTGTCCGGATCGTCGGTGGCGTACATCGGCTGGCTGATGCTGCTGGAATCGCTGTGCGTGCCCGCGTGGGCGCTGGCCAGACGGCGGCACGTGCTGCTGTCAGGAACGTCACGGCGGGTGCTGTGGTCCGGGCTGCTTGCCGGCGGCCTGAGCGTGCTGGCATACGGGCTGGTGCTGTGGGCGCAGACCCGCGGCGATCTGGCGCCGATCGCCGCGCTGCGCGAGACCAGCGTGATCTTCGGGGCGGTGATCGGGACGGTGGTGTTCCACGAGCCGTTCGGCCGCTGGCGGATCGCGGCGACACTCCTGGTCGTGATCGGCGTCCTGCTGCTCAACGTGAGCTGAATGCCGGCGGTTGTGCCAGGCGGCGCGGCTTCCAGCCGCTTCTTGCTGTTATCAGGCGCGGGACTATCGTGCGGGATCAGGCCCGGATTCCGGCCTGCTGAGTCCGGCGCGTTATCCCGCGCGATCTTGTACCGGCGCGACCTGCCCGTCCGGCGGTGGCGGCACGGCGCCCGGGTGCACGATCGCGGCGATGGCCTCGACGCCGTCTATCAGGCGGGGACCGGGGCGGACCACGAGGGAGTCGGCGTCGATGGCCCACACCGGAACGCCGGGCAACGCGGCCGTCACGGCCGCGGCCTGGGCGGCCGCGTCTGCCAGGTGGTAGCCGCACGGCGCAACGATGACCAGGTCTGGCTCGGCGGCGGCGACCTCGGGCCAGGTCAGCGGCTCGGATCGGCGGCCGGGCCGGGCCGCGACCGGCTCGGCACCCGCCGCGGTCACCAGATCGGGGATCCAGTGTCCGGCCGCGAACGGAGGATCGACCCACTCGACGACCGCGACCCGCGGGCGGGGGCGGCCTTCGACCCGCGCCGCCACATCAGCCAGCCGCCCGCGGAGGTTCGCGACCAGCCGCTCGGCGCGTTCGGTCGCCCCGGTCCTTTCGCCTACCGTGAGGATCGTGTCCAGCACATCCTGGAGCGTGTACGGGTCGAGCGACAGCACGTCGGCGCTGCACCCCAGGTAGTCCAGCGCCTCCGCCACGTGCCCCGAGGGCAGCGCGCACACCCGGCACAGGTCCTGCGTCAGGATGAGGTCAGGGCGCAGCCTGGCGAGCGCGTCGGCGTGCAGCGTGTACAGGTCCTCGCCGCTGGCGAGCTGGTCACGGACGTACCGGTCGATGTCCGCCGGGGTCATGCCGGACGTGTCCCGGCCGCCTACCACGACTTCCTTCTCTGCGCGGGCCGCGGGCGGCTCGTCACACTCGAACGTGACCCCGACGAGGTCATCGCCCAGGCCGAGCGCGTACACGATCTCAGTCGCCGACGGTAGCAGTGACACCAGACGCACGTTGCCAGGATAAGGGGCGCGGTGGCTCATCTTTCTATCAGTTACGTGGGGATAATTCGGGCATTTCGGGCGCGGAAGTGGTCATAAGTGATAGGAAGTTGAGGAATGGGCCCGGGATGACGGGGCCCGGGATGGAGGGCCTCGGGGTAGTCGGGCGCCGGGGGTGCGGGGGGCCGGAGCATACTGTGGCCATGGTGGCGTGGGCGGATGTGGAGCGGGCGGAGCCTGAGTTCGCGGCGCGGGTGCGGCGGCTCTTTGATGCGGGCAGGCATAAGACGATCGCGACGCTGCGGGCCGATGGGTCGCCGCGGATCTCGGGCATCGAGTGCGAGTTCGCTGACGGGGAGCTCACGTTCGGGTCGATGCCGGGCGCGCGCAAGGGCGCGGACCTGCGACGGGATCCTCGGTTCGCGCTGCATGGCCCGACGGTTCATCCGGTGACGGGCAAGGAGGCCGAGTGGCCGGGTGAGGCGAAGATCGCCGGGCGGGCGGTTCCCGCCGGGCCAGCCGGCGAAGAAGCCGCTGCGGAGATGTTCGCTGCCGACATTTCCGAGGTCGCTATCACCCGGCTGAACCCTGAGGCGACGCTGCTGGTCATCGAGTCGTGGACGCCGCGGCGCGGGCTTCGCGTGGTCGAGCGCGAGTAACGGGCGCTACCCTCGCTCGCATGGATGAGTTCAAGGCTCGCCGGGTGGTCGACGCCCTTCGCGATCGTGGCGTCAATGCTCACCTGTTCCGCGGCGAGGCGTTCGGCGTGCGCGTGACGCTGACCGGCGGGCGCGAGGCCGAATGGGACACCGACGGCACGGCGGGTCTCGAGGCCCAGGTGATGCTCGACGGCATGCTCGTGGGCTACGTGCCCGAGATCGAAGGCTCCGAGGGATTCGACGAATCCCAGATAGTCGAGGCCATCGCCCGCACCGATTACGACCAGCCCATCGCGCACCAGCGTCCCGTCCCCGCCCCGCCTGGTCCGGCTCTCACTCGCGAAGGCGGCGTCTTCCGCCGCTTCCTCGATGGTTTCCGCTACCGGTAGGCGAGCTGCCTGGCGTCACTCCTGGAGCAGGCCCGCGGCTGCGAACGCCCGCTGGTAGATTTCGCGGATGACCTGCTCTTTGCGGGCGTTGTACTCCATCACGTGCTCGCCTCTGGCATTGGCCTCGGACGCGGCCTGCCGCTTGATGTCGGCGTACCGGTCGCGATCGTCCGGGTTGCCCCGCAGCCAGTCGCGGAAGATCCGGTGCCGAACCGGCTCGGGGCTGTCGAATCCGAAGACGTGCAGGTTGCTGCGGGGAGGCTCGTCCGCCCGCAGCGCCCGGTGGCCGTACCACCAGGGCTCGCGGATCACGAGCGTGAACCCGGCCGCCTCTAGCGCGGGCACGTAGTCCTGCTCGCGGCCGGGATCCGCCACCACCAGGTCGATGTCGATGATGGGCTTGGCCGGCAGTCCCGGAACCGAGGTCGAGCCCACATGATCGAGCTGCAGTACCCGCCAGCCGAGGACCTCGCGGATCCTGGCGGCGAGTTCCTCGTAGCGCTGCGGCCAGCCGGGGTCGGGCTCGGTCATCTCGATCCCGGTACCGGGGGCGGCGCCAGGAACCCATGGATCGGCTCCCGGTGGCGGCGGGGAGTCGTCAAACGCGATGATCTCGGCTCGGGTGGGCATTGCCGCAGTCTATTTACCGGCGGGTGAATGTCAGGTGGGTGACGCCGCTCGGGGAGCTGACCGCCTCGACGTCAAAGCGCTCCTCGAGGCCCTCGGAACCGTCCCACAGCCGCTCCCCTCGCCCCAGGACGATGGGCACCAGCACGATGTGCATGTGGTCGATCAGGTCGGCGGCCAGGAACTGGCGGATGGTGGCCGGGCCGCCGCCGATGCGGACGTCGAGGCCGCCCGCGGCCTCGCGGGCGGCCGCCAGCGCTTCGGCCGGGCTGGTGTCGATGAAGTGGAAGGTCGTACCGCCCTTCATTTCTATGGAGGGCCTGGCGTAGTGGGTGAGCACGAAGACGGGGGTGTGGAAGACCGGATCGTCACCGCTGCGGGCCGAACTTGTTGCGACCCATGATCTCAGCGCCGATACCGGGTCCCCAGTTGCTCGCGAAGGCCTCGTCGACGCCAGCGCCGCCGCCGGGTTCGCCGTGCAACGTCCCGGGGGGAACTCATCGCTACAGGATGCTGCGCCGCCGCAGCTCCAGGTAGGAGATCCAGCCGACCGGGATGGGCAGCCAGAACGTCGCCGTGCGGAAGATGAGCACCGCGGCTATCGCCTGGTGCGCCGGGATGCCGATGGCTGTCAGCCCGGCGGCCAGGACGGCCTCCACTCCGCCGATTCCGCCGGGCGTCGGCGCCGCCGCTCCCACCGCGTTGCCGGCCAGGTAAACGACCGCGGTCGCCAGGATGGGCGGGTGGGCGCCGACCGACCACAGCGCCGCGAGCATCGCGACCAGGTAGGCGACGGACAGCAGGACGTTGGCCGCGGAGCTGATAGCGAGCCTGACCGGATGGGAGATGGCGTCAAGCAACCGGGGCCAGACCGCCTGCAGGTGCGGCCACACGGTGCCGGTCAGCTTGGCACGGGTCTGCGGCACGGCCAGCAGGACGATGACGATTGCCAAGATCACCAGGAGCCCGATGAGCACGTCGGCACCGGGCGCGATCTTGAACCGGCTGAACCCCGACCCGGTGAGCACGCCCAGCACGATCAGCAGCAGAACCGTCGTGACGACGTTCACGATCTGCGACATCGTGACCGCGGCGGCGATAGTGCCGTCGTCCACCTCCTCGTGGTGCAGGTAGCGAGCGTTCACGGCCACGTGGCCGACGGTCGGCGGCAAGGCCACGCCCACGAACGCGCTGGCCAGCTGAACACGGAAGCCGCGCCAGATGGACAGCCGCTTGGGCACGAACGCCGCGAGGTTCTCGGCCGCCGCCAGGTAGGTCACCGCCGATCCGAACACGGCGAGGGGGAACCAGGCCGGATTGGCCTGGCTCAGCGTGCTGAGGAGGTTGACGCCAGAGAGCTGGCCGACGAGCAGGTAGCCGGCGACGGTGAGGGCGACCGCGGTGACGATGGTACGCCAGCGGAATCGTTCCAGCCGGGGTGCCGGCAGCGCGGCCCTGTCGCCGAGAAGCTCGTGCCTGATCTCGTCCAGGCAACCCGAGGCGGCGCGCATCGCCCGCCACCCCCACGGGGCGAGGGCGATCGGCTGCGTCACCGCCGCCACGGCGGCCCGATCTACCGGTCCGTAACCGGCCCGCAGCGCCGCGACGGCGGTGGCGGGACCGACGACTCTGGCCAGCGTCGTCAGTGCCTGGACCAGGTCGAGGCGGCGGGCAAGTTCGCTGGCGCCTGGCTCGGCCGCGTCGAGTGAGCAGAACCCGGCGCGGTTCCCCGAGATGAAAAGGTTGCCCGGCTGCAGGTCGTGGTGCGCGACGCCGGCGTCGTGCAGGCGTCGGAGCGACGCGAACAAGGACGCTGCGCCCGCCGGGCTCGCCCCGCCGGCCCCCGGCCGCCCGTCCGGAATGGTCGTGACGAGCACCAGCGTCTCGCCGGGCATCTCGCCGAGCAGCACCAGTACGGGGCTGGGCACGCCGGCCCGCTCCGCCAGGAAGCAGGCCAGTGAGAGCTGCTCGACCCGAGCGCGGGAAGTAAGCGCGACGTGCCCCGCGACCGCGGACCGGAGACGGGCCAGCGCCCACAATCGCCGGGCCGCGCCTGATCCACGGGTGTCGCGGCCGGACAGGTGAACGCGGATCCTGCTGCCGTCGGCCACCGTGCCTTCCTGCCGCGCGCGCCCCTGGGGTCCGGCGACCGACAGGTCCGCGGCCGTCACGCCCTGGCTGGTCAGCCAGTCAGTGAGCTCGGCGGTGGTGGGCAGTACCGACGCCGCGCCGAGCAGCCAGCGCACGACCCAACCCACTAGCAGGCCGCCGAACAGCGCGAGCACCACTGCGAAGGGCGTGAGCGTGCCGACGGCCAGCCCGCTGAGCAGCAGCGCCGCACTTGTGCGGTACCACCAGCGCTGCCAGCGCGAATGCCGGGACAGGTCGGTTCCCACCACGAACGCGACGAACGCGGTGTCCACGATGAAGATCGACGGATTGCTGCCGTGCAGCACCGCGCGTGCCACCGTCGCGTTCTCTATGCGCCAGATGACCGTCGCGATGACCGCCGCCACGACGCCGGCCAGCCCGGCAGCGACCGCGTTCAGCGCGTCCCGCCACTGGTTGCGCACCAGCACGACCAGGGACACGACCACCAGGACGAAACTGGCCACTCCGGCGACTACGGCGGCCGCGTACGCCAGCCAGCGAGGGATGGGCAGCAGCCACCTCGAGACGTCATCGGCCGCCTCGGTGCTGCCCAGGGGCAGGGCCCGGATGGCGCCAAGTACCACGGCGACGACTACGAACGCGAAAACCGCGAGCAGCAGGTCGGCGGGACGGCGCACCCGGTCCGTGCCAGCTCGCCCGCGGGCCGGGGGAACCCCGTCCGGGACGGCTGCCGCCGGGCTGACAGCCACGCCAGGCCCGCCGTGCGGTTCCTCGCCTGCGCCCGTCACCATGCCACGTCGTTACCCTGTGCATCGCGCGGCAATCCGGCAGACCCGCCTGCTGACCGTGCCG